>JAPKDO010000424.1 GCA_028822535.1 Acidimicrobiales bacterium | reverse complement strand
GTCGATGTGTTCGACACGACGCTGCGCGACGGGGCGCAATTCGAGGGCATCTCGCTGTCGGTCGACGACAAGCTCCGCATCGCCGAACAACTCGACCACCTCGGTGTCCGTTGGATCGAGGGCGGATATCCGCAGGCCAACCCGAAGGACGCCGAGTTCTTCAAGCGTGCGCCCGACCAGCTCGACCTGAAGACCTCGGAGCTCGTCGCGTTCGGTTCGACGCGCAAGCCGGCCGGCAAGTCCGACTCGGACCCGACGCTGAAGGCGCTGGTCGAGGCGGGGACGACGACGGCATGCATCGTCGGCAAGTCCTGGGACTTCCACGTCACCGAGGCGCTGGGCACCACCCTCGACGAGGGCGTGGCCATGGTGCAGGACTCGGTGAAGTTCCTCCGAGCCGCCGGCCTGCGGGTCTTCTTCGACGCCGAGCACTGCTTCGACGGCTACAAGGCCAACTCCGAGTTCGTGCTCCGCGTCCTGGTCGGCATCCACACGCAGAACGACACCGGTTGCGCGGTGGCCAACTCGATCGCCGCCGTCGTCGGCGGGGCGACGCACCTGCAGGGGACGGTCAACGGCTACGGCGAACGCACCGGCAACGCCAACCTGATGACCTGCATCCCGAACCTCGAACTGAAGATGGGCATCTCGTGCCTGCCCGAGGGGAACATCTCGCGGCTCACCGCGGTGTCGCGCCACGTGAGTGAACTGGTGAACCTGCCCCCGCACTCGGCCGACCCCTACGTGGGCGCGTCGGCGTTCGCGCACAAGGGTGGGCTCCACACGTCCGGCCTCGGCAAGGCCGGAAACAAGACCTACGAACACGTCGACCCCGGTGCCATCGGCAACCACACCCGGGTGTTGGTCAGCGACCTCGGTGGCCGGGCCGGCATGCAGATGAAGGCCGAGGAGTTCGGGATCACGCTCGATGCGCAGGCGTCCGGTCAGGTCGCCCAGACGGTCAACGACCTCGAGGCCCGCGGTTACGTGTTCGAGGCCGCCGACGCCTCGCTCGAACTGCTCATGCGTCGAGCGACCGGCTGGGACCCGGACGACTTCCGGGTCGAGTCCTACCGGGTGTCGTCGTACCACCGCGAAGGCGACGTCGCCCCTGGCAGCGGCATCGAACTGACCAACGAGGCCACGGTGAAGCTGTGGATCGGCGACGACCGCCGGATCGCGGTCGGCGAGGGCAACGGTCCGGTCAACGCGCTCGACTCCGCGTTGCGGACGGCGCTCAACGGGCACTTCCCTGCCCTCAACGACATCCACCTCGTGGACTACCGCGTGCGCGTGCTCGACACCGCCATCGGGACCGAGGCCGTGACCCGTGTGCTGATCGAGTCCTCGAACGGCGACGACTCGTGGTTCACGGTCGGGGTCTCCGAGAACGTCATCGAGGCGTCATGGATGGCGCTCACCGACGGCATCCGTTACGGCTTGCTGAAGCTGGCGAATACAGTCTGAGGCGATGGCCGCGCCCGAGCACGTTCCCACCAAGCCCGCCCAGGAGGTCCGCGCCTACACGTCGCCACCTCGCCGGCCCGAGAGCTGGAGCGTCGATCGCCCCGCCGACTTCGCCGGCGAGCAGCGCCAGCCGTCGGGCACTCGCCTCGGCAACCAGGGCCCCGATCAGGGCTACGCGCTCAAGTTGGCCGGCATCCTGCAACCCGAACTGAAGCTCACCGACGGGGAACACGCCAAGGATGCGCTCGCCGGCATCGTCGCCGTCGGTCTCAAGCGGGCGTCGTTGCTCGGCCGTGCGCCGGTCATCCACGACCTGCGGATCGGTGCGACCCTCTTCGGCTTCCTCGACGCCGCCGCCGATCCGGCGCTCGTCCGTCTGCGCACCGAACTGTTCGAAGAGGTGGGCCACTTCCACCATTACGCCGAACTGCGCCACATCGCCGACATGGTCGATGCCGGCGTCCTCCGTCAGTCGCCCGAGCAGGTCTCGGCCCGCTACGCCGCCGACTGGCGAGACCAACTCACCACCGACGCCTGAGTGTCGGCTTCGCCGACCTGGAGTTGCTCGGCAGGGCCTCGCAACATCCCTTGAGTGTCGGTTCGCCGGCTATTCGTCGGCGAGTTCGGCGAGGGCGTGCAGCATCGTGGTCCAGCCGTGCGAGATGCGTTCCTCGACGCTCGCTTCGATCCGGCCGCGGGCCTTCTGTTCGACCCGGACCTCGGATCCGAGGTTGGTGCGCGACACCGAGATCGTGATGGATCCCGCGTAGGCGCCGGGGACCAGCACGCCGCCGATCTCGAGGCGCTCGGGCGGATCGAAGGCCCGGACGGTGCCGTGCAGGTCGCCCCAGTCCGGGTCGTTGCCCGAGTACACGCGGCCGCCCAACACCGGCTCCATACGCATGGCCGCGCGATCGGGTCCGAGGTAGGGCTCGCCCCACCAGGCCCCGGTCCGGTTGACGATGACGTCCCACACCTGGACGGGCGCAGCCGAGGTCGGGGACGAGACGACGACGCTGAGTTCGTCGTCGGTGGTCTCCGGCGCGGGTCGGGAGGATTCCTGCACGGATCCAGGCTGGCAGGTGGCAGCAGTAGGCTGGCGGATCGTGCAACCCGTCGTCATGTTCGAGCTGAACGAGGTCCCGTGGCG
>JAPKDO010000423.1 GCA_028822535.1 Acidimicrobiales bacterium | reverse complement strand
GTCGTGTCGCGGTTCTTGGCCGGGCGGCTGGTGACGGCCGCCCGGCGCTGCAGGTCGGCGATCGTCCGAGCGTCGGGCTCGGCACCGTCGTGCTCGTCGATCCAGCGGCCGACGAGCTCGGCGTGCTTGGCCTTCACCTGTCGGATCCGGGTCGAGAACAGCTCTATCGCCGCGTCGGACACCCCGACGATGTCGGACTGTCCGGCGTCCTCCGGCACGGGATGCCATCCGACGCCGAGGCGCCGGGTCAGCTCGCTTCGCAGCGCCGCGTCGTAGATCCACCCGATGGTCATCTGCTGTCGCTTGAGGAACTCGGCGTCGAGCGCGAGCCACGTGCCCGAGGCGGCGTCCTGCACCTTGGACCACGCGACCGCGTGGGTGTGGAGCTGCGGGTCCTCGGCCCGGCTCGTGTGCTGCCGGAACACGGCGACGACCACTCCCCGGGCATCGAGCTGGTAGATCCCGTTGGCGCCCCGGCGGGTGTGGTTACCGTGCGTCTGGAACCACGAGAGCGCCGCCTCGACCGCCGTGTCGTGGGCGGCGAGAACCTCGGCCTGGACGGACGGGTCGTCCGAGAGCGCCCACAGCGTCGAGACCGACTTGGTCGCCGAGAACGTGCAGTCGAAGACCCGGGCCGACTTGTCGCCGAATCGGCGACCGAGCACGTGGCCCGTGTTCGGGTGACACGCCTGGAGCATGTTCGTGAGTTGGCCTCGCTCGACGCGTCCGGCGAGACCGACGGCATCGCAGCCGTCTCCCCACCAGTATCCGGGCGGCTCGTCCTCGTCGACGTAGTAGCCAGCGGCGGCCGCACCGGCGTCACCGCCCCGCGATCGCTCCGTCCGTCCCTCGAGGTAGTTGACGAGCCCGGCCACGTTGTCCTTCGTGGCCTTCATCGTCGTCGCCCGCATCACGGGAGCCGTCCCGATCGGGCCAATGCACTCGTCTGTTCGTTCTCTCCCATACCCCCTCTAAGCCATCGAGGAGGCCGGTTCTCGCGTTGGAATCTCGGAAATCCTGGAGACGATTCGACCGACCTCGGAATCGGGTCACTCGCTCACCTCGGGATATGGCGGCCCGGGGTTGAACACCGCGATCTCGTCGAAGTCGGACTGGCATTCGGGCGGTATTGGATACTCGACCGCGCTCGACGGGGAGTATCCGCCGCCGCCGGTTACCCGACTGCCCATCTCGACCGTCTGGCCGTCGGGCAACGAGACGATCGGGCCATCCGCCTGCACCGTTGTCCCGCCGGGCCAGACGACCGGCAGTCTGGATGAGCCGGTGTCGATGAGGAAGCAGTTGTTCGTCTCATCGAACTCGACCTCGCCTTCGATGAGCGCGCCTTCGCCGCCGCTCGATTCGACGATGTTCGATGGTGCCCAGAGCGTGGGCGGGTTCCAATAGACATACGACAGGGGGTTGCCCTTGTACGTAGCGGTCACGCGCCAGCAACCCGGCTCCCGCGGGTCGATGCCGTTGATCATGAACCAGCCCTCGTCCGCGGTGTGCGCGTTGGTTCCCGGCGAGGCGGCGGAGATGTCGGGGCGGTCCTTGTCGAGCCGGGTCCAGGTGACCGCGAGCTCGGGTTGTTCCTCCTCAGCGCCGCCGGGGAAGTGATCGCTCCACCAGACGCTCTTCCGCGGCGCGTGGACACCGGAGTAGGGGAGTGCCGTCCACAGGTCTGGTGTGCCCATCCATCCCTGCGCCGTCGGTGGGTTCTGGCTCGGGCCGGTGGTGGGCAGGGTGGGCTGGTCCCGCGGGGGCAGCGTCACGACGCACTCCGGGGTCGCCGTTTCGGCGCTGCGATCGAGCGGCTCGAAGGAATCGAGCGTGTCCCACGCCTGCGCTCGCACAGCGGCCGGAGCATCGGAACCGAAGGCGACGAGGAGGTAGAAGGACTGCCCCGATCGGGCACGCTGGCCCCAGTGGATCTCGAGGTCCGAGCGCTCCAAGCACTCGGCGAAGTCGCTGTTCTCCAGTGTTTCGAGATCGCCGGGTCCGAAGTCGGTCGGCCAAGGCTCGGTGTCCGATGTGGCCGAGCCGGTGAAGAAGATCGACAGCAACGCGTCGTAGGGACCCATGTCGCGCAGCGCCTGTTCCGGTACCTGCGCGCACAGTTCACCACCTTGCCGAAGCGGGACGGTCGCCATCGTCAGAGAATCCCATCCGAGGTTGGGCATCAGCTCCCTCCCCGCACGCTCCCATCCCGAAGGCTGCGCGATCGACCAGATCGGCTCGCTTCCGACCGTCCCGGGCCGATCGGGGCGTTCCGGTTCGGTCGTGGACGAGCGCGGCCCCTCACTGGCGACGACGGCATCGTCGCTGTCATCACTCCACGGTGATGCGAAGGCGAGGCCTGCGCCGGCCACCAGCACGACGACGAGCGCGGCGGAGGCGATCCTTCGACGCCTGGCTGTCCGCGCCCGCTCACCGGCGATGCCGTGCGTGAGCTGGTCACGGATCGTCTCGAGCGGATCGGTGGTCATCGGGCCTCCAAGAGATCGGCGAGTCGAGCGAGCCCTCGGCTGACCCGCACGCGAGCGGCGCCTTCGGAGCAACCAAGGCGGATGGCAACCTCCTCGTAGGGGAGGTCCTGGCCCACGCGGAGGATCACCGCG
>JAPKDO010000081.1 GCA_028822535.1 Acidimicrobiales bacterium | reverse complement strand
CGGCTGTCAGGGCAAGTCAGACGCCTGGCGCGTCGGGCGTGAGACGGGCCGTGATGCTCCGGGCGATGTCGAGTACCCGACCCGCGGTGTCGGCGATGGCTTCGAGGTCGCCGCCGGCCCATCCGGCCACGTACCCGAACGAGTACCCGGCGGCATCGAGACCGGCGGCTGCGCAGACGAGGTAGGCGACGGACTCGGCCTCGATCTCTCGGGTACCTCGGTTCAGTCGGCAATCCGGACCGTGGAGGAGGACGTGGGCGAGTTCGTGGGCTGTGGTCTTGGCTGCCTGGGCGTCGGTGAGGTCGTCCCGCACGATCACGGTTCGGGTACCCCAGTCGGTGAGCCCGTTGGCGGCCTCGTGTCCCGGGGGCCTCGGTCCGATCCGGAACGTGAAGCCTTCGGCTCGGACCAGGCACGACAGCTGCTGACGGAAGAGCCGGGGTACCTCACCGGTGAGTGTGATGACCGGTGCCTGGGGGAGTGGGGCCCCATCGGTCTGGGAGATGTCGAACACCGCCACCGATCGGAATCCCCGGATCACTTGGCGGTCCTCGCCGGTGTCTTCGTCGGTGTCCTTGTACGTGCACGGGGCGAGGATCCGGAGCCCCGTCTCACCTCGGCGGACCTGCCGGCCGAGATTCTTCCATGCCCGGTACCCGGCGACGTGAGTGGCGTTCGGGTTCTGACTCCAGAGCAGGATCAGGTTGTTGAAGCTGTAGCTCGGGAGATGTCGGGCGACGTCGAGCCAGGCCGTCCACGCCTCGGTGGTGGTCAGCGCCTCGATGCCGGCGTGGAGCTGATCGAGCAGCTCGTCGGTCTTGTCCGTCGTGGTGGTCGTCTCGGTCTGCATGGCGTGGCCTCCTGGGCTGTCGCCGGTTGGTTCACTGCCGTGAACGAAGCTCCGCTTCGTTCGCTACAAGCGGACGAAGCCGGGCCGGGACGGCAGGGGTCCAGGGGCGAGCGCAGCGAGAGCGAAACCCGGAGCGGAGCGACGAAGGAGTGAGCGGAGGCTTGGAGCGACCCTTGACGCCGCCGGAACGGTCTGGCCCCTTGTCGTGGGAGCGCGTCGACGCCCCGGAATCAGATGCTGCGCAGATGCCGGTTGATGTGTGTCTTGCCGAAGGTGTCGGCCTGGATCCCAGCGATCCGGTCCGGTCGGCGGCGCAACATGGCCGGTGACAGCGGACCGGCAGCGGTCCGGACCGCGTAGTGATCGGGATTCTGTTGGTTCACGATCCCGAAGCGCTCGAGTCGGTCGAGCGGTGAATGGATCCGCTTCCGGCTGACGCCGATGCGCTCGCCCAGATCACGGGCGGTGATGGTGGCTGGGCCGTTGGCGGTGAGTGAGAACAGCTCGGTCCACAGCAACCACGAGCTTGGCCCGAGCGTCGGGAGCCAAGCCGTCCGCGACCATGTTCCGACCACTGGCTGGGGACGCAGGAGGCGCGGGTCGTTCCACGGCTCGAAGATGAAGTGGACCGGTGGCTCCGTCATCGCCCCGTGACCCCATCGTCGACCTCGAACGGCACCCTCTCGGAACGCTTCGGGCCCGATGTCACCGGGTGCTGGTACCGTTGCATCACCGCCCTCGCCCGACAGTGGGGGACGCGTCCGCCACCCTGCGGTGGCCACCCCCTTGGGAATCGTTGGTGGTCACAATGGATGAGTTCGATGAGATCGCGTTCCGGCTGGCGGAACCGGAATGGGATCCTGAAGGCCGTGGCCTGCGGGTGACGCCAGCAACGCTGGCAGCCGCGCTGCGGGACATGCTCCGCGAAGGTGGTCTGATCGACGTGGCGTTGACCGGCACGGTCACCGGCCTGAGGCGCCGATCCCGCGTGGTGACCTTCGAGGTCACCGAGACCCTCGCCGGAGACACCACACCGCTCGCGGTTGTCCCGGTGGTTGCCTTCGGGTGCGCGTCCGGGCCGGCCAGGCGACTCGTCGATGGATCGACCGTGTCGGTATCCGGGTACCTCGAATGGAAGCCGGACTGGGGCCAGCTCCGGGTCATCGCACACGACATCGACGTCGTGCATCACACGAGCGCCACCGAGACCGCACGGTCGCGCCTCGTCCATGACCTCATCAGGGAGGGACTGATGTCGCGCCAAGCCGCTCTCGCGGTGCCAGAGAGTCCCCATCGCGTGAGGCTGATCACCGGCTGCGGATCGGCCGCAGAAGGTGACATCCGTTCCGGAATCGGCGGCGCCCGGGGACTCGAGCTCGACGTCCGATTCGCTCCCATGTCGGGTCCGAACGCCGCGACCAGCGTCGCCGCCGAAGTGAAGGCCGCTGCCTCCGCTCCCGACCGTCCCGATGTGATCATCGTCGCTCGGGGCGGTGGAGCGCGGTCCGATCTCGACTGGGCCGACTCGGAGGTCTTGGCTCGCACCATCGCCACGTGCCCGTTGCCGGTGTGGACCGCAATCGGCCATGCCGACGACTCGACGGTCGCCGATCAGGTGGCCAATCGGTCTTGTGCGACACCGTCCGCCGCTGCCGCCGACCTCGTGGATCTCATCCGGAGCCTCGGACCCGACCGTGTACTCACCGGCGCCTGCTTCGGGCGCGCCGAGCAGTGGCCCGACCACCCCCGACTGCGAGGCCTGATCCTCGTTCTGGTCGTCCTGGTCTCGGTCGCACTGGTCGTCGCTCTGTTGCGCTAGGCCGGTCATGCTGCGAACGCCTCGCGAGCGTGACTTCCGAGACGAGTCTCCGCGGCTCGTTGCCGCCGTCGGAGCGTGCGAATGGACATGCATCGCTGCGCCGCGGCGTCCTGGCAGGAAACGCCTCGAACGGAGATGTCGAGGATCAGGTCCGCCTCGTCGTCGCTGAGGTGACGCGACTCGACGGCGTGGGCGACGATCTCGGTGACGTCGAAGTGGGACTCGAATTGGTCATCGGCCGCCGGCGCAGACCGGCCGTTCTGCTGAGCGAGGATCGCCCGTACGGATATCGGGCGTGCGCAGAGCCGCTTGCGCAGATCGAGGAGGATGTTTGCCGCCACGTTGCCCTGGCGATGCGTCGGGTACTGGCAGATCAGTCCCCACGTGATCTCGACGACGATTGCCTCCAGCTCCGACGAGCTGAGTCCCTCGGCGTTCGGCCGCGGCCGGTGCCGGTCGAGTTCGACGACCAACCCCGGCATCAGGAGGGCCAAGACGATCCTGGCCGCCTCTCGGTCCCCGCCGTGGGTGGCGCGGTTCACCAGGGCGGAGAGCACGCGGTGCTTGCACTCGGGGTGTACCGCAGTCGAACGCATCCACTTCTGGGCTTCGCCCCAGTGGGTGGCATCGCCGGCGAGCTCGAGCACGTCTCTCGTGGCGTCGATCAGCTCTCGAGCAGTGCGTAGTCGCAACCACTCGTGGTCCAGATGGACGAACAGCGTCCCCATGGCCGGATCTCCTTCACATCAACAGCGGGTGTTGATGTGCACGATCCGGGTCACCGGACACCGCAGAGGTACCCGGGGACGTACCCAGACGATAGAAATCTCGTCTCACTCGACTCGCGCTGGTCTGTGGGTCGGCCGCTCCGCCACGGCGAGGTACCCGGCAACGCGTGCGGCAAGGTACCCATCGCTGGTCAGAGGGGTACCCGGTGCTGTATTCGAACGTCAGGTCAATGGGGCGCGGACGTCCTCAGCACGCTCTGCTCTCGGGTCAGGGTCGTTCGCCGAGGGCCAATGCGATGCCGAGATCGGGCAGACGGTCGCGTATGTCGTCCAGACGGCACAGTTGATGGAGGTGGTGAATTCCTGGTTGTGCCGAGGCGCTGAGGAGCCGATCGGTGGCGACGGCTGCGAGGGCACCGGTGCTTTCCGATTGCGCACGTCCGACTGCCCACATGGTCTGGGAGTCGGTGCTTATGGTGGCAGCCCACCAGTCGCTGCCGTTGGCCGCTCGGCGTGATGCACGGTTGGCAGCGAGAAGCACTCGGGGTGCTCCGGGGATCCGGGCCGCGATGCTGAGCGCAGTTGTGGCCAGTCGGGAGTCCATGCAGTAGGCGGTGGTGACAGGGACGTCGAGGTCTCGGGTGAGGACGTACTGGTCGGCGAAGTCGAATCGGTACGCGGTGCGGGTACCGAACCCCCCGGGGAAGTCGATGGAGACTGGAGAAGCGAAGTTGCGGAAGGTCCCGTCGGGTCCCTCGACGCGGTCGCCGAGTTGGCCGATGGTCCAGCGCCGGGAGGCGTCGCCGTAGTCCTCGCCGATACCGAGCAGTGCTCCGATGGTGAGGGACGATGTTTGGGGTTCGCGTTCGGCGAGATGGGTGGCGATGAGGCTCGACAGGCCTGGCAGGAGTCCGACGCTCAACAAGAGGGTGGTCCTCGAGCTGTCGAGTTGTTCGAGGCGACGAATCTCTTCACCGGACGCAGCGATGTCCACGATCGGCACGCTGTCATCGAGCCATGGCTGGAGAATCTCGGGGTCGATGAGTCCCGTCGTGTTGACGACCGCGTCCACTGGTCCCGCCCGGCGCATCGCCGCATGGTCGCGGGCGTCGGCTACTAGTGCCTCAGACCCGTGGAGCTGTCGGGCGACGTCGTGAAGTGTCGCTTCGGTGCGACCGGCGACGATCACCTGGTGACCCGAGTCTGTGAGGTGTCGGGCGGTGTTGCGCCCCACGGCGCCGGCGCCTCCGAGGATCAGTACCCGCGGTCTGGTCATGAGCGTGTCGCCGTCGGTCCGGTAGACGAAGCCGGCGTGGCGGTGGCTCGCTCTCGTCCGATCGTCGGCACGAACCGTCCGACTCGGGCCGAGTACGCGGCGTAGGCGGGCCCGTGGACCCGTGACAGATATGGCTCCTCGACGAGCCGTACCTGGAGTTCGAGGCCGATGATGAGTCCGGCGAAACCGGCGAGAGCGACGAGGTTCGGGACCATCAGGGTCAGCCCGCCAGCCGTGAGGACCATCATCGAGAAGATCGGATTGCGGGCCAAGGTGAAGGGGCCGTCGACCACCAGCGCAGTCCGTTCCCCGGGGTCGACGCCGACCCGCCACGAGTCGCCCATCGCGAATTGCGCCGCCAAGGTGCCGGCGACCCCGGCGCTGGCAACGACGAGTCCGACCACGGAGATCCAGACGATGTCGAGCAATCCGACCGGTTCGATCAGACCGGCGAGGTCGGCGATCGGTGCTGTCAGACCAGCAACGATCGCCACGACGAACAGCACCCCGGCCCACCACTCCACGGACCCGGCGGTTCCGCTGAACCCGCGGAACCCGCTGTCACCGGTGCGGCGATGCAGAACGATCGCACGCCAACCGAACGCGAGTCCGGCCCACGCGACATAGACCCCCAGCGCGATGGCAGCCATCACCGAACGCCTCCGGCCGTCGTCAGCGACTCGCGCTCGCCATCGACGACACAGTTGCCATCGACGATCGAAGCCGACAACTCGGCGAGGTCGCCCAGGGCGTGGGCGAGCCGCTCGTCGACCAACTCGTAGCGTTGCCGGCGGCCTTCCTGGACAGCCACGACGAGACCGCAGTCGCGCAGGCACGCCAAGTGGTTCGAGACATTGCCCTTGGTCAGCACGAGATGATCCGCAAGGTCGGTGGGGTAGTGCGGTCCCTCGAGCAGACACAACAGGATCCGACAGCGAGTCGGGTCAGCGAGCGCACGCCCGACTCGGTGAAGTGCATGGACATCGGTGAGAGGCATGGCGGAAACAGTAAAGCCTATGCTGTACTTCAGTCAAGGCTGAACAGTGGGGGTCCGGACCTGAGGAGTCGCTCGAGGACTCGAAACGTCGACCGCCGTCTGCCGCACTGGTGCGTTCGCGCGCGCCGAGGTGCTCACTGCTCAGCCGAGACCGGCCGATACGAGAACGAACAGAGCGAAGCCGACGAGCAGGGCAACGGTGGAAGCCCGGGTGTCGTCCGATGCTTCGTGGGCCTCGACGATGATGTCCTCGAACGCGGCGACCGAGAACAGCCCTGCGGTCGCAACGAGGGCGGCGGTCTGGGCGGCGTCGGACTGGTTCCGCAAGGTGAGATAGGACATGGCGGCGCCGATGAGAGCCGGGATGGCAAAGCTGGCCGACAGCAGCAGCCGGTTCCGGCGACCGATGTCGTTGGCGCGGAACGTGAGGACCGACGCCGCACCCTCGGGAATGTCGGCGAGCACCTGACCGACGGCGAGGACGAGTCCGAGGCTGGCTGTCACCGACGTTCCTGCGCCGATCAGCAGACCATCGCCGAAGAGGTCGGTGGCGACGGCGAGATAGATCATCCACATGCGGTTCGTGCCGGTCGTGCGGCGTTCGGTGAACCACTGCACGCCCAGGTAGGCGGTTCCGCCGAGGAGGAACGCGCCGGCGATCTCCCATCCCTCGAGAACGGCGAGCGCTTCGGGCATGATCTCGACGGCGACGACCGCGAAGACGACGCCGACCGCCGCATGCAGTGCTCGATTCCTCCACCGATCCGAACCAGGCGCCATCTCCGCGAGTACCGCGCCCGCGAAGTTGCCCGCCACCGGCAGCATGGCCAGTGCCATCACCTGCAGCATCGGTCTGACTCCTCCTTAAGCGGCCGACTCATGCGAGGTACCGCCCGGGTGCGCTGCGGAACCTCTCGAGACAAGGCGCGGAGCAGAACCACCGCGCGACGCCGTCGTGGTCGATCTGTGGTGTGTCGTCGCCCGGGGTGAGGCGCATGCCGCAGACCGGGTCGGTCGTGCAGTCCTCGGGGTGACACAACCGGACGGCGAAGATCGAGATGCTCTCGTGGAAGCCGCGGATGTCGGTCGGTCCGAGGGGCTCGACCCGCCAGCCGGCCGATGCGGCTGCCCGTGCGGCTTGTTCCGTGGTCCGGAGCTCACCAGCCGGGGCGAGGTCGGCGAGGCGTGCGGCCAGGTTGACCGTTGTGCCGAGAATGTCGCGGCCGCGTTCGATCACCGTCCCGGTGGTGATGCCGCCGGTGACTTCGGGCATGCCCGTCTCTCGGTGGAGGCGATGGTTGATCCGGTCCGCGACCTCGATCGCGACGGCCGGGTCTGAGATGTCCAGCAGGACTCCGTCGCCCAAGGTCTTGACGAGCCGTCCGCGGCCGTCGACCTCGGTCTGGACGGCAGCGACGAACCGGTCGATGATGTCGGCGGCGGTCTCGTCGCCATGGATGTCGGTGAGCGCGGTGAAGCGGGTCAAGTCGAGGAACACCACCGTCCGTTCAACATCGGTCACCGCAATCTGTGTCCTGGGGCGAGGTTCGGGCAGAGGGCGATCTCGTCGCCCGTGCGGGCGACGAGCGCTTCGGCCGATCGAAGCAGGTCGAAGAGCTCCTCGTGCTCGAGGCGGTAGAAGACCGACCGGCCGTGTGGACGGTCGATGACCAATCCGCACTCCTTCAGACAGGCCAGGTGTCCGGAGACGTTGGCCTGTGAGCTGCCGAGTTCCTGGACGAGGTCGGTGACTCGACGCTCGCCATCGGCGAGGATCTCGACGATCGCGAGGCGCATGGGATCGCCGAGGCTCCGAAAGAGGCGGGACGCCACGCCGATGTCGGCGCGCTCGAATGGACGTGTGATCGTCATGGGACGATCATATCGGTCATGGGCGATGGATCATCGTGACGCTGGACTCCGGGACGTGAGTTTCGTCACCGGGGAGTCCGGATCTCCGATCGCGTCCGATCTGATGTCTCCGGTTACTGGCGCGCCCGTGACGTGGGATCTCGGAAGGCGAGAAGCCGGAGCGCATTCGCGACGACGAGAACGGTCGAGCCCTCGTGGAGGGCCACGGCTGGTCCGATGCCGAGCCAGCCGAAGAGGGTGGCTGGGATCAAGATGGCGACGATTCCGAGGCTGACGATGAGGTTCTCCCGGATGTTGCGGCGGGCGCGGCGGCCGAGTTCGATCGCGAACGGGAGCCGGCTGAGGTCGTCGGCCATGAGGGCCACGTCGGCCGTTTCGAGTGCGACGTCGGACCCGGCGGCGCCCATGGTGATCCCGACGCTCGCGTGTGCGAGTGCGGGTGCGTCGTTCACGCCGTCGCCGACCATTGCCACACGGTGCTCGTCGGAGCGGAGCTCGTCGATGGCGGTGACCTTCTCGTCTGGCATCAGGTCGCCCCACCCCTCGTCGACGCCGACGTCTCTGGCCACTGCTTCGGCGGCGGCCTGGTGGTCGCCGGAGAGGAGCACGGTTCTCGAGATTCCGAGCGCGCGGAGGTCCTGGATCATCTTCTTGGCCGCGGGCCTGGGCCGGTCCATGACTCCGAGCACGCCGAGGAAGCGGTTGCCGTGCCGGACGATCATGAGTGTGCGACCTCGTCGCCGCATCACCTCGACTGCATCGGCGATGCTGTCGTCGAGGGGAATGTCCGATGCGATGAAGAGTTCGGGGTTCCCGATCCACGCCGGCTCGCCGTCGACGGTCGCCGTGACGCCCTGGCCGGTGTGGGCCCGCACGTTCGTGGCTTCGCCGACGGGAGATTGCCCGGCCAGCGCTTCGACACCGCCGTCGACGACCGCCTCTGCGAGCGGGTGATCGCTTCCCCGCTCGACGATGACAGCGACGCGTAACAGTTCGGCTTCCGTGACCCCGTCCGCAGGAACCACGTCGGTCAGCCGAGGTTGACCCATTGTGAGCGTCCCCGTCTTGTCGAACGCGATGGCGCGTACCGCTCCCATCTCCTCCAGAGGCCCACCGCCCTTGATCAGCACGCCGGATCGTCCGGCTCGTGCAACGGCTGCGAGCACGGCGCTGGGGGTGGCGATGGCCAGTGCACACGGCGATGCTGCGACCAGCACGGCCATGGCTCGATAGAAGGTCTCGCTGAAGGGCTGGCCGAGGACCGGCCCACCGACCAGCAACAGGATCACGAGACCGAGGACAGCGGGAACGAAGACGCGTTGGAAGCGGTCGGTGAATCGTTGCGTGGGGGATGCCTGGGTCTCCGCTTCCTGGACCATGGTCACGACCTTGGCCAGCATCGACTCGTCTGAGGTCCTGGTGACCGTCATCTCGAGAAGTCCCGACCCGTTGATGGTGCCGGCGAACAATCGATTCGTGGCAGGAAGGGCAACAGGATCTTCCCGAGCGCGGTCCGGGTCGGCTACTGGTCCCTTGTCGACCGGCATGCTCTCGCCGGTGAGCGCAGCCTGATTGACATTGCTGGTTCCCGACGTGACGAAGCCGTCGGCAGGGATCCGCTCGTTCGACCGTACGACGACGACGTCGCCGGTCTCCAAGGATTCGACCGGGATCTCCTCGACGGCTCCGTCGCGACGTACCCGAGCCGTCGGTGGTGCCAGGTCTGCCAAGGCCTCGATGGCGCGGCGGGCTCGTCCGAGCGCGTAGCTCTCCAGCGCGTGACCGGTGCTGAACAGGAACAACAGGAGCGCACCCTCGGCGAATTCGCCGAGGGCTGCCGCGCCGGCAGCGGCGACGAGCATCAGGAAGTCGATCTCGAACCGTCGGCTCCGGATCGTTTCGATTGCCTCGATGGTCGTGAACCAGCCGCCGGTCAGGTACGCGAGGGCGTACAGCGTCGTGGATACGCCCCACGGCACGTCGGCGAGGACCTCCAGTAGGTACCCGATTCCAAGGAACGCACCCGAGGACAGCGCGAAGATCAGTTCGCTCCGTTCGCCGAACGGTCCGCCGTGCTGATGCCCGCTCTCGTCGCCTCCGTGGTCGTGGTCGGCATGGCCACCCTCGCGGTCGGCCCCGAGCTTCGGCGCGTCTGCGGTGCGCCCCGGGCGCGAGCGTCGTCGAACGTCGAGATCCGAGAGCACATCCTCGACATCGGTGATCGAGCCTTCCTCGGTGTCGATCTCGACCCGAACGACACCGGTGCTCGCCTCTGCCTCGACGACTCCCGGAAGGGCGCGTAGACGGTCTGCGACCAGCGCGGCGCGGCGAGGATGCCCGATTCCCTCCACCGGCCAAAGGATGTGGCGATAGCGGGCCGTCAGTTCGGCGCCGGTCGCAGTCGCCAACTCCCGTATCCGACCCACCCCCACGCGGTCTGGTGAATAGTGCATGCACAGCTGCGCCGCTTCGCTCTCCGCTCCTTCGACGATATGAACGTCGTCGATGCCACGCGCCTCGCTCAGCGTGCCCATCAGCAGGTCGACGCAACGGTCCCGTGCATCGTGAGCGTCTGGGAGCAACACATGGAGCTCCAGCGTCAGCTTGTCCGGCATGCGGTCAACTCCAGGGTTCGAGTCATGTCGTACAGGGTGTACTACATGATGGGCGAGCGCGCCTCGCGCTCTGGCGACATTGGGAACCGCGCAACCTCGTACATACTGTAAGAGACGCACCGCTGGATGGCGCATGTCGACTTGAAGAGGATTCGATGACCAGGAACCTGAAGATCTCACTCGCGTTGATCGTCGGCGCAGTGATCGTCGCCTTCTCCGTGGCGAGCGCCAGCGGCGATGGCGATTCCGAGACATCATCCACGGATCGGTCCGAGCGACTCGTGCGGCCCGACAGCCAACGGTTGTCGGAAGGCGGTGGCGATGTCGAGTTCGTCGAGTTCCTCGACTTCGAATGTGAGGCGTGCCGGGCCGCGTACCCTGCCGTCGAGCAGCTGCGCGAGGAGTACGGCGACAAGGTCACGTTTGTGGTGCGGAACTTCCCGCTGCACAACAACTCGGTCGCGGCCGCGAAGGCGGCAGAAGCCGCTGCGGCCCAGGGCAAGTTTGAGGAGATGTACGACAAGCTCTTCGCCACGCAGCCCGAGTGGGGAGAGAAGGACTCGTCGCAAGAAGACGTCTTCTTCGGCTTCGCCGAGGAACTGGACCTCGACATCACGCAGTTCCGGATGGTCTACGACGACCCCGCGACCGAAGCGAAGATCGAACGTGACCAGGCGGACGGGAAGTCGCTCGGCGTCAGCGGCACACCATCGTTCTTCCTCGACGGCGAGAAGCTGGAGGTCCAGAGCTTCGACGAGATCGTCGAGTTGATCGAGCAGGCCATCAGCCGATGAGCTCCCGAGCGTCGGCGAGGACCTGAGTGAGATCGTCCTCGGTGACGCCGCCGATCAGCTTGGTGACGACCGTGCCGTCCGGCGCGACGAGGTAGGACTCGGGAACGCCCGAGACTCCGTAGGAGAGCGCGATCCGGCCGTCGGGATCGAGAACCACGGGCCAGTCGCCACCGTTGTCGTCGAAGAACGCCGCCACATCGTCGGGCCGGTCGTCGTAGACCACGGAAACGACTTCGGCTCCGTCGCGACCTTGCTGCTCGTCGAACTCGACGAGTTCGGGGTGTTCGCGGATGCACGGGATGCACCAGGTCGCGAAGAAGTTCACCACGACGAAGCGGCCTTGCTGGGCGCCGAGGTCGAAGCGATCTCCGGCGACGGTCTGGCCGGCGATGGCCGGTGCTTGACGGCCGAGGAGCGGAGACGCGACCGCTCGGCGGCCATTCGGATCTGAACCTGCGAGGACGAAGATGAGGGCGACCATCACGACCAACAACACGGCGGCGATCACGGGGGCGCGCCTTGGTCTCATCGCAGGCCAACATCCGCTGGGATCGCTGACGTGGCGGTCGCATCGTCTCGTCCCACCGGTTCCGAGGTCGGTTGCGTTGGCTGTCGTCTTCGGCCTGGGAAGGCGGAGAGGGTGGTGCCGATTGCCATGAGGACTCCGCCGATCCAGAGCCAGGTGACCATGGGCTGGAGTACGACTCGGATCACGACGGGGTCCTCTGGTTGTTCGGGGGCTTCGAGCAAGGTGAGGTAGACGTCCTCGACGAGTGAGGTCTTGACCGACGGGGTGCCGATTGCCTGGTTGCCGAATCGGAAGCGGTTGATGGCGGGCCGGTACACGGTGCCGCCGTCGACGCGGACCAGCGCGGCGATGGTCGACTTCTCGGGATCCTCGCTCTCTTCGATGCCTTCATAGGTCAGCGTGTGGCTGCCGACGGTGGCCGTGGTTCCTTCCGTGAGGCGCAGCTCGGTCTCGGCCGCGTAGGACTGCGACGCGGCGAAGGCCACGGCGAGGACGACGACACCGAGGTGGACGATCATCCCTCCGTTGGTCCGGCCGACGAAGCCGCGCCAACCGAGTCGACGAGTGGCGAGGATGATCTGGCGAAGCGCGGCGGCCCCGGCGAAAGCGCCGAGTCCGAACGCGAGGACCGGCGCGAAGCCGCGGTTGCCGAACAGGACCGATCCCGTGACGGCGGCGGTGGCCGCGACCGTGGGCCAGAACAGGCGGACGCGGAGCAGCTCCGACGATGCCTTGCGCCACGGGAGCACCGGTGCGATCGCCATGAGCGAGAGCAGCGCGAGCCCGATGGGCATCGTCATCCGATCGAAGTACGGGGCGCCGACCGACAGTCGGTCGTCATTGATGGCTTCGACGATGAGAGGGAACACGGTGCCGAGCAGGACGATGAGTGCGAAGGCGGCGAACAACACGTTGTTGGCGAGAAAGGCACCCTCCCGGGAGATCGGCGAGTCGATGCGGCCCGGCGAGTGCAGGCGGTCGCCGCGCCAGCCGATGAGGCCGACGGTGACGACGACGATCAACGCGAAGAAGGACAGGAGCCAGACGCCGATGCTGGACTCGCTGAAGGCGTGCACCGAGTCGAGGACGCCAGAACGGGTGAGGAACGTGCCCAGGATGGTGAGGGCGAAGGTCGCGCACAGGAGCGAAAGGTTCCAGACCCGGAGCATGCCCCGCCGTTCCTGGACCATGACCGAGTGGATGTAGGCGGTCCCGGTGAGCCAAGGGAGCAGCGAGGCGTTCTCGACGGGGTCCCACGCCCAGTAGCCGCCCCAGCCGAGCACCTCGTAGCTCCACCAGGCGCCGAGGATGATGCCGGCGGTCAGGAATCCCCAGGCGAAGAGGGTCCATCGGCGGGTCACGAGGAGCCAGCCCTCGCCGACGCGTCCGGTCACGAGCGCGCCGATGGCGAACGCGAACGGAACGGTGAAGCCGACGTAGCCCAGGTAGAGCATCGGTGGGTGGAATGCGACCAGTGGGTGGTTCTGGAGGAGGGGGTTCGGGCCCGGGCCGTCGAAGCCGGCCGGAACGTTGATCGACTGGAACGGATCAGCTGGGCCGACGAGGAGGGCGAAGAAGAACACGCCGACCGCGAGCATGGTCAGCAGCGCCCACCCGGCGAGCTTGTCGTCGAGACGGTGCCGGAACCGGTGGGCGATGAGGGCGGTGTACCCGGCAAGTACGAGCGCCCACAGCAGGATCGATCCTTCGAGCGCGGACCACATGGTGGCGACGTTGAACAATGCCGGGGTTCGGGATGATCCGTTGTCGGCTACGAACTGCACCGAGAAGTCCCGGGTGATCAACGCGCGCTGCATCGCCGCGGTCGCAAGGATCGCGCCGGCCAGTGCGAGAAAGGCATACGTCTTGCCGGTCCGAACCAAGGCTGGCCGGCTCCGGCGAAGCCCAACGGACACGGTCACGACTCCGGCGATGCATGAAACGAGTCCGAGCATGACCGCCGCCGACCCCAGAGCAGCGTTCATCGAGGAGCCTGCATCACGGGATCAGGTAGACGATCGTGAAGATCAGGACCCACACGACGTCGACGAAGTGCCAGTACAGGCCGACGATCTCGACCGTCT
>JAPKDO010000002.1 GCA_028822535.1 Acidimicrobiales bacterium | reverse complement strand
ACCGGGAAGACGATCGAGGTCATCGACCTCCGGACCATCATCCCGTGGGATCAGGACCTCGTCGCCGAGTCGGTCGCGAAGACCAGTCGGGCGCTCGTGGTCCACGAGGACGTCATGACCGCGGGGTTCGGCGCCGAGATCGCTGCGTGGATCGGTAGCGAGTGTTTCTGGTCGCTCGATGCGCCGGTCCGGCGCGTCGCCGCGCTCGACACCCACGTGCCGTACGAGCCGACGCTCGAGGCCGCCGTCCTTCCCCAGGTCGACGACATCGCCTCCGCCATCGAAGCCCTCCTCTCCACATGAGATCTTGCGTCAATCGTTGCGGAGGGGTCGCCACGATTGACGCAAGATCCAGTGTCAGGTGGCGCGGACGGCGGGGATGACGTGGTCGAGGTAGGCATCGAGGGCCTCGGCATCCCACGGGGCGCGGAGCGCGACGTTGACACCCGTGGCGCCCGCGGCCTGGTACTCGTGGATGCGCTCGATGGCTTGATCGGGCGTGCCGTTGAGCCCCCCGCCGAGCACGCGTGCGAGGCCCTTGGACCCCCACTGCTCCTCGAGCCGGTCACGAGCCGCCGTCGCCGCCGCCTCGTCGGCACCGAGGTTGAAGGTGAGATTGATCACCCGTTTGATCTCGCGGGGGTCGCGGCCGATCTTCTCGCACGCCGAGTCGAGCACTCCGTTGAGTCGCTGGAACTCGTCGGGTGCGACGTAGGCAGCATTCCAGCCGTCGGCATGCGCGGCGACGATCGGCAGGGTCCGCTTCTCGCCGACACCGCCGATCCAGATCGGCAGACGATCCTGCACCGGTGCCGGCAGGCATGATGCGTCGACGGTCTCGAACCACTCGCCTCGGTGTGTCGTCCGGTCCTCGTTCGGGTCGAGCAGCCGTCGGATGAGCGGCGCGGCTTCCTCGAGCATGTCGAGGCGTTTCCCGTCGCGCGGGAAGTCGTAGCCGAACGCCTTGGCCTCCGGTGCGTGCCAGCCGGCGCCGAGCCCGAGCTCGAAGCGGCCGCCCGAGATGTGGTCGAGCGTCGTGGCCGCCTTCGCGATGATGCCGGGGTTCCGGTAGCCGACGTAGAACACGAGGCACCCGATGCGGGCGTGCGTCGTCTCGGCGCACAGTGCGCCGAGCGTGGCGATCGCCTCGAAATGATCCACGGTCCCGCCCTCGGGCGGGGCCTCGTAGAGGTGGTCCCACACCGAGATCCAATCGACCCGTGCGTCGTCGAGTCGACGCCAGGTGGCCCGGAGCTCGTCCATGGACATGTTCTGCTGGCCGACGTGCGCGCCGAGTGCGATCGAAGTCATGCGCTGCATTCAAGCGTGTCCGCCGGACGACGAAGCGACGACAACTGCCCGTCGCCCTGCCGGGGTACAGACGTCCGGAACGGGAGGCGCCACCGATGGCCGCGGATCAGTCAGTCGACACCGACGAGGAAGACGTCGCCGAACGGGCGGGGCAGGCCGGCCTCGCCGTGCGTGGGGTCATGTACCTGGTCAGCGCGCTGTTGACGGTGCGTATCGCGTTCGGGTCTCCACCGGACGAGGAGGGTCCGGGCAAGACCGGCGCGCTCGAGACGGTTGCGCAGCAACCGTTCGGCCGAGTCGCTCTGGTCGTGTTCGCCGTCGGCCTCGCCGGCTATGCGGTGTGGCGCTTCATCGCGGCATGGAAGTACGAGGGCGATCACGACGACGAGGCGTGGCAGGTGTGGCGCAAGCGAATCGCTTACATCGGTCGTGGTCTGGTCTACGTCGGCGCCTTCGTCACGGCGGTCTCGCTCGTCTTCGACGGTGACACGGGCTCGGAACAGTCCTCCGGCGGCGAGAGCGGCCAGGACATCGAGCGGGTCTTCGACCTGCCGGCGGGGCGTTGGATCGTGCTCGCGATCGGTCTCGGGGTACTCGCCGCCGCGGTGTACAACGGCTATCGAGCCGTCTCGGGAACGTACCGCCAGAAGTGGGACGGCGAGATGTCGCAGACCGAACGTCGGTGGGCGATCGTCGTCTCCGAGGCCGGTCTGGTCGGGCACATGGCCATCTTCGGCCTCGTCGGCTTCTTCCTCACCCGCGCTGCCGTCGAGTACGACCCCGACGAGCCCGAGAGCCTCGACCAGGCCGTCCGGGCCCTGGCCGAGACTTCCTACGGCACCTCGGCGCTGATGGTGTTGGCGGCCGGCATGGTCGCCTATGCCGCGTTCAGCTTCGTCGAGGCACGCTGGCGGGTCCTCGTCCGGTGACCTCGGTCCGACGCCTCGTGGTCGCGGTGACCGCCGCGTTCGCACTGGGATTCCTCGGTTCCCTCGTCGTCCGGTTCGACGCCGTCGCAACGGCCGACCGAGACATCACGCGACGGCTTCACGAGCGAGCCGTGCAGAGCGATGCCCTGCGCGAGGTGGCCCTCGACGTGACGACGGTCGGCGACCCGATCACGCTCACGGCGCTCGTCGCGATCACCGCGGGATGGTTGTTCTTCCGAGGACACGGGCGGATCGGGCTCTGGCTGATCGTGACGACGCTGCTGGCGTCGATCGTCAACTCGTCCCTGAAGGTCGTGGTCGCCCGTTCCCGCCCGGACTTCGACTCCGTCTTCCTCACGCCGTTGAGCAAGAGCTTCCCCTCCGGCCACGCATTGAACACGACGGTCGTGTTCGGAGCGATCACCATCGCGGTCGCCTGGGCGGCGACGTCTCGTCGGTCGCTCGCGGTCCCCGTCGCTGCCGCGACCGTGGCGCTGGCGGTCGGCGTGACGCGCCCGGTCCTCGGCGTGCACTTCGCGAGCGACGTCGTCGCCGGGTGGGTCCTCGGCGTGCTCTGGCTCGTCCTCACGCGGCCGCGCGAAGACCCGCAGGTCACCCCGCGGTCGGCAGCGCCCTCGGGGTGACGTGGAAGTCGGCGAGGTCGGCGTGGTTCGTGCGTCGTCGGTACTCGGTCGTGCGCCCCACCCAGTTGTTGGTGACCTTGCCGCCCTGCAGATACCAGCTGTCCTCGATGAGCACCCAGGCCGAGTCGGCGAGGCGATCGGCCAGTTCGTCGTTGTAGGCCTGTTGCACCTCGGCGCGGACCTCGACGGCCTGGATCGAGTCGCGTGCCATCTGATGGAAGAGCGACAGCAGGTAGCGGGCCTGCGATTCGATCATCAACACGATCGACGAGTGGCCGAGGTTCGTGTTGGGCCCGTACATGAAGAACAGGTTCGGGAAGCCGTTCACGCTGATACCGAGGTGCGCCTGGGGGCCGCCCTGCCCGTCGGTCGCAGCCCACTCGTCGTTCAGGTCGCGGCCGTCGACGCCCGTCACCTGCATCGGGGTGAGGAAGTCCTGGGTGTGGAATCCGGTCCCCACGACGATGACGTCGACGTCGTGGTCGGTCGAGTTCCCGTCGCCTGATTCCGAGCGGGTCGTGGTGACGATGGCATCGCCGGTGACCTTCGAGATCGGATCGGACTGGATCGTGACGTCGAACTCCTCGATCGACTCGTAGAAGTCGTCCGAGAAGAGGACTCGCTTGGCGCCCATCGGGTACTCGGGCGTCAGCGCGGCGCGTGTGGCCGGGTCGGAGATCGTGTCGTGGAGGTGCTTCTTCGACAACTTCTGTGCCAGTGGGCGGATCCTCGACTCCTTGCGCATCAGGTCGTAGGCGACGACGTCGGAGCGGAACCACAGCCCGAAGCGCCGCAGGTTGCGGGCCATCCGGCTGCGACGGATGAGCCCATTCTCGAAGTCCGAGTAGTCCCGGTCGTTCTTGGGGATGACCCAGTTGGGGGTGCGCTGGAAGACCGTGACCTTCGCTGCGTCCTTCGCGATCTGCGGGACGTACTGGATGGCGCTGGCGCCGCAGCCGATCGATGCGACGTGCTTGCCGGTGAGGTCGACGTCGTGGTCCCACTCGGCCGAGTGGAAGACGGGCCCGTCGAAGCTGTCGAGCCCGTCGATGTCGGGCCAGCGCGGACGACTCAACTGCCCGGTTGCCGACACGACGATGTCGAAGCGATGGGTCTCGCCGCCGTCGACGTCGCCGCCCCCGACGTCGACATCCCATGCACCGGCGTCCTCGTCGAAGCGCGCGGCGGTGACCGTGGACCCGAATCGGAGGTGGGGGCGTAGGTGGTAGGTGTCCGCGCAGTGCTCGAGATAGGCCTTGATCACCGGCTGATGCGACCACTTGTTCGGCCAGTCGAAGTTCTCGAACGAGTACGAGTAGAGCGCAGACGGGATGTCGCACTCGGCGCCCGGGTAGGTGTTGGCTCGCCAGGTGCCGCCCACCTCGTCGGCCTTCTCGAAGATGGTGAAGGTGTCGATGCCCTGCCGCTTGAGCTGGATGCCCAAGCCGAGGCCGGCGAAACCTGATCCGATGATGGCGATCTGTGGCACGACTGCTCCGGGAGTGCGATGCCCTCGCTCGGGCGACGGGTGGAAACTGGAAACGAACGTATCCTGGTCCCCGCTTGCGTGGCGAACGACACACCAGATCTCCGCTGCTCGTCGGTAGGAGGAGGTCGTCGCGCTGTCGAATCCTTGTCCTGTGTCTGGTATGTCCGAATCGAGCGGCGAGGGTCTGGCGAACGGCCCGGAGTCGGCCTACGTCGTCAAGTCGATCGACGCGATCCTGGGTGGCGACATGATCACCGCCCGGATGGCGCTGATCGACGCTGCCGATCTCGTCGGATGGCCCGCCGTCGCGCACCGCCTCGATGTCGTGGGCCGGGCACTCACCACCGATGCCGGGATGACCGAAGCCACGGTTCCCGACGAGATCGACCTCGAACCAGAGGTGATCGCGTCCACGATCGAAGCTGCGGACCGCGGAGTGCACGAACTCCTCGCCCGCTGGTGTCACGGGATCGAAGAGGTGGGCGACCTGCCGGTCGACGAGGTCTGGCCGTCACTGGCGCTGGTGGCGTGGTTGGTCGACCGCGCTGGCTTCCCCGCCGAGGTCGTGGTGTAGGCGCTCCCGGCCGATTCCGACGTTTCGGACACTCCGGGCGCGAGCCACGTAACCGGTGATGCGCCGGTACGATCTCGCTCGTGAGTACCGACGAGGGAACCGGCCAGGTCGGCCTCGACAACCCCTCCCGGGGGACCGCTCGCCGTCTCGCGGTGGTGGCCGAGGACGAGCCTGGCATCCGATCGCTGATCGTGTCCCTGCTGACGATCGACGGGTGGGAGGTCCACGCGACCGACACCGGCTCGAACGTGGCGGACCTGCTCGACGAGTACAACCCGGTGCTGTGCCTGCTCGACGTGATGATGCCGGGCAAGGACGGCGTCGAGGCGATGGAGTCGGCCCGGCGACGGGGCCATGGCCCCGAGGACGGCACGGTCTTCGTCATGCTCACGGCGTTGGGCGGCCCCGATGACGTCATGCGTGGTGTCATCTCCGGTGCCGACGACTACATCACCAAACCCTTCGACGTCGACGACCTCTCCGATCGCGTCGACCGGTGGTGTGAGGCCACCGGCTGGGAGCTCGTCGATGCCGACGACCCGGGCGCGGTGCACGAGCACCTGCTGTACTGACGATGGGGGACCCGGGGGAGACGACGCGGACCACTCGCCGCAGGCGCGGGACGCAGCTCACCGCACAGCGGTCGGACGATGCGCTGGTGGCCGCGTTCCAAGCGGTCCGTGACCGCGATGCCGTCAACGAACTGCTCGCCCGGCACGAGGGGCTGGTCCTGTCGGTCGCCCGCAGGTACTTCGTCCCCGGTGGCGACCACGAAGACGTTCGCCAACAAGCGATGATCGGCTTCTGGAAAGCCGTCCGCGACTACTCCGATTCGGCTGGCGCCGCGTTTCCGAGTTTCGCCCGGACATGTATGCAGCGGCAGGTGATCACTGCGGTCAAGGCGGCCAACCGGATGAAGCACGCGCCGCTCACCGAATCGGATCGGATCGCCCATCACGACGCCGAACACGACGAGGAGCGCGGTTCGATCACCCAGCTGCCGGCGGTGAGTCACGAGGAGTCGGCCATCGATCGCATGCACATGGATGACAGCGGTGGCATGCCGTTCGGGCTGTCCGAGATCGAGGGTCTGCTCGAGGCCTATGGCCACGAAGCCGTACACGAGATCCTCCGGACGCACTTCGAGGGCAAGGGAACACGTCGAAAGAAGGACGAGCCGGACCGCCTGTCGGAGAACGAGGCGCACGTGCTGGTCGGGTTGTTGAGCGGGAAGAAGTACCGCGAGATCGCCGATCAGATGGGAAAGACCGACAAGTTCGTCGACAACACGGTGCAGCGACTGCGAGCCAAGCTCCGCCACCTCCTCGAGGAGCAGTAGCGCCCGGTCACGGCCGGCTCGTCCACCACGAGTAGCCCAGGATCC
This sequence comes from Acidimicrobiales bacterium, assembly GCA_028822535.1. Classification (GTDB taxonomy): domain Bacteria; phylum Actinomycetota; class Acidimicrobiia; order Acidimicrobiales; family Salinilacustritrichaceae; genus Salinilacustrithrix. The sequence continues at coordinate 35,047 of JAPKDO010000002.1, read as the reverse complement.
CGAGCGTCCCGACGATCCCCAGGATCCACACGGTGACCACACCGCCGAGGTCCGGTGTGTCCTGGTCGAGCAATGCCCCGGCGCGCACGTCGATCGTCGTGGTCGAGGGCAGCGGGGGCACCGTCGGTGGCGCCGTGGTGGTCGTCGGCCGCCGCGTCGTCGTGGTGGAGGGGGGCTGGGTCGTCGAACTCGTGATCACGGTCGGCGCTGGAGCGGAGGTGGGCGCCGCCGTGGTCGTGGTGGATTCCGCCGTGGTCGTGGTCTCGGCGACGGTGGTCGACGGTGCCGTCGTGGTCGGGTCGGGCGGCGGGTCGGTGCTGCTGGGCGCCGTCGTCGGCTCGTCCGTGGGTGGGGGGTCCTCCTGGGCCGTCGCCGTGTTGGTCGGGATCGTGAGCGCCACGCAGACGGCGAAGATCGTGCCGATGAGCGTTGCGACCGAGCGGCTCCGCATCTCGTTCATCGGCAGTCTCGACACCAGTCGCCGCCGTCCTCGAAGAGTTCTTCGGGCTTGGACACGAAGCAACTCATGCAACGGCGCTCCGGCACGGTGGCCTTCGGCGGCTTGGGTGGTCGCCGCGCGCGCGGGCCCGACGACGAGCGCACGGGTGGCGACTTCCGCACGAAGGGGTCGTCGCCGACGTCGCCGGCGCAGCACTGCTTGGCGAGGTCGCGGAGCTTTCCGTCGGCCACGTCGTTCAACGTCTGTCGTTGCCGCGGGACGTTCTCCAGCCGTTCGGGGAGGAGGTGGTACGGCAGGCGTCGTCGCCAGTCGACCGCACGTCGGTGCCGGTACTGGTCGAGCGGGACCTGATCCCGATACTCGTAGTCACCGGTCACGACCCCGCACGCCATCCCAGACTCCTGCGGGTCGGGCATGAGGACGATGTCGCCGATCTCGACCCGGCGGACGAAGCTCAAGAACATGGCGGCGGCGGCCTCGGGTGCCGCTGCCTCGTCGTCGGTCGTGAGGAGGCGTAGCGCCTTGGCACGGTCGACCGATCGACCGTCCCCGATCGTCGGATACCCGACACCGATGCTCCCATCGCGCAGGAACGTCGGGACGAGGCGGTTCCGCTCACCGCCGCGGATCACCCAGACGGTTGCCATCTCCTTGGGATGGATCACCGGACGCCCCGCATGTCCCGAGCGTACGTCCGCGTGACTTCACAAGGCACCCTCACGGCAGCCAGGCTGGGGGCGTGCACGTCTGGATCGACCAGGACCTGTGCACGGGCGATGGCCTGTGCACCGATCACTGCCCCGAGATCTTCGTGATCCTCGAGGACGGGATCGCCTATGTGCGCGACGGCATGGACATCGGCAACGACCCCGGTGGGGCTCGGTCGATGGTCCCGGTGGCGCCCGACTTCCAGAACGAGGTTGTCGCATCGGCCGATCTCTGTCCGGGCGAGTGCATCTTCATCGAGATCGACAGCACCGACTTCGCCGGCTCCGTCGTCTGAGCCGACGACTCCGACGCGACGTCTGTGGAGTTCGGCTCGGTTGACGAGTGGCGCATCCTGTCGTAGTTTCCGAAGTGGGTAATTAACCGCGACGGAAAGTGCGAGCAATGGCCACGGCGATCGCCGAGGACGAACGACTGGACGAGGTCTTCGCTGCGCTCGCCAACTCGACCCGTCGCCGCATGCTCTCCCGTCTCGCCGAGGGGGAGGCCACGGTCAACGAGTTGGCCGAGCCGTTCGACGTTGCCCTGCCGTCGATCTCGAAGCATCTCAAGGTGCTCGAACGCGCCGGCCTCGTCACGCGGGGTCGACGCCAGCAGTTCCGTCCGTGCGCGCTCGACGTCGGACCGCTCCGTGCGGTGGCGTCGTGGGCCGACCAGTACCGCGAGATCTGGGACGAGCGTTTCGACCGCATGGACTCGGCCCTCGACCAACTCGCACCAACCGAAGACGACGCCCCGCACCGGGACCCAGGAGACGACCGATGAGCGACGACACGACACAGGCAGTGGAGATCGAGCGGACGTTCGATGCACCCGTCGACGTGGTCTGGCGGATGTGGACCGATCCCGATGCGTTCGCCCAGTGGTACGGCCCGGCCGGCGCGTCCATCCCGGTCTCGACGATGGACCTCCGGGTCGGTGGTGGCCGGTTGGTCTGCATGGAGATGTCGACGCCCGACGGGACGATGCAGATGTGGTTCGCGGGCGAGTTCGTCGAGATCGAGGCACCGCACCATCTCGTCTACACCGAGTCGATGGCCGACGCCGACGGACGGATCCTGTCGGCTGCCGAGGCAGGCATGCCCGACGGACACCCGACGACGACCGAGGTGCACGTCGACCTCGCCGACGTCGACGGCCGGACGCACATGGTGATGCGTCACGTCGGCATCCCTGCCGATTCGCCCGGCGCTCAGGGGTGGAACATGGCCTTCGACTCGTTGGAGAAGCGCCTCGCAGCCTGACCCAACAGGCCGAAACGTCGTGGATCAGCGCCCGACGTAGGGCACGGATCCACGACAGATCCCGTCGTCGGCGTCGAGGATCAGCCTCGGACGTCCCCGCGGTTGATGCGGATCGGCAGGTTGCGGGGTCCCCGGACCTGGCCGGTCGACCAGCGCACCGCGTCGGCGTCGGCCAGTTCGAAGTCGCCGAAGCGATCCATCCACTCCTCGACGGCGACCGTCAGTTCCATGCGGGCGAGGTTGGAACCGAGGCAGCGATGGATGCCGAGGCCGAAGGCGGAGTGGCGGTTGCGGGCCCGGTCGATCACGAACTCGTCGGCGCGGTCGAACATCTCCGGGTCGCGGTTCGCCGACGGGAAGGGGAGCAGCACCCAGTCGTCGGTCTTGACCGGACAGCCGCCGATCTCGGTGTCCTCGGCGACGAGACGAGCCATCGTGACCGGCCCGTAGAACCGGAGGAACTCCTCGATCGCGAACGTGCGCACCGACGGATCGTCCCGCCAGCGCGCACGGTCGTCGGGATGCTGGGCGAGGAGCCAGATCGAGGCGCCGATCGCCGACCAGGTGGTGTCGATGCCGGCGATGATGAGCAGCGCGATCGTCCCGCGGATGTGCTCGGTCGACAGCGGTTCGTCGTCCATCTCCTCGTCGAGGAGGAACGAGATCAGGTCGTCTCCCGACTCGCCGGCCGCCTTGGCGGCGCGGCGGGATTCGATCGCCGTGGTGAGGTAGTGCTCGAGGGTCTCACTGGGGTCGACGGGTGGCGACTGCCCGGGCGCCTCGATGATGCGATGGATGAAGCCGCGGAACTTGTCGCCGTCGGTCTCTGGCAGTCCGAGCATCGCCGCGATGGCGTGGACCGGGATGTGCTGCGTGTAGGCGATGGCCGCGTCGACGACGTCGTCGCCAGCGTCGAGACCCGCCTCGATCTCGTCGAGCAACGAGCGACAGTGCGCTCGGGTGCGGGGCTCGTAGGCCGTGATCGCCTTCGGGGCGAACGGGGGTAGGAGCAGTCGCCGTGCCTTGCCGTGGAACGGCGGATCCGACGTGATCGGCGGGGCGTACCCCTGCGGCTTCGGGATGAAGGGCCGCCAATCGGTGACGATGACGCCCTGGCTCGAGAAGTGCTCGGTGTCGTTGGCGATGGCCGCGACGTCCTCGTGGCGCGTGGGGAGCCAGGTGCCGCCGAAGCGGTCGGAGTGGGCGACCGGGCAGCGCTCGCGCAGGTCGTCCCAGATCTCGGGAGCGGCGGCGGCGTAGTCGGGATGGGTGTGATCGAAGTCGGTGGCCCAGTCCTCGACGGGAGGTCGTCCCGTCTCGGGGGCGGCATCCGACGACGTGGCGTCAACGGTGTCGGTCATGAGATAACGAACGTTATCAGCAAGAATTCTCCCCGTGGCTGCGGGACGGGTGCTTCGCGTGGGATGCGCCATGTGGGCGAATCGCGACTGGATCGGCCGGACGTTGCCCACGTCACTTCCGACCGGCGAAGAGCTGACGGCCTACGCCCGACTCTGCACCGCGGTCGAGGGAAACACGACGTTCTACGCCGTTCCGCCGGCATCGTCGGTCGAGCGCTGGGCCGACCAGGCGCCGGCCGACTTCCGCTTCGTGTGCAAGCTGCCGCGAGCCGTCACCCACGATCGTCGATTGCGGGACGTCGGTCCATCGGTGCGCGAGTTCTGCGATCGCATGGCGCCGCTCGGCGATCGACTGGGACCCATCTCGGTCCAGCTCCCGCCTTCGTTCGGGCCCGATGAGTTCGAGGTCCTCGAGTCGTTTCTCCGGGCGCTTCCGAGCGACTTCGCGTGGGGCGTCGAACCCCGACATCCCGGCTTCGCCGCCGAGGGCGTGGGCGAACCCGCGCTCGACGGCCTGCTGCGCGACCTGGGCTTCGACCGCATCATCATCGACACCCGCGCCGTGTTCGCCGGGCCGCGCGAGACGCCGGCCGAGATCGAGGCATTCGAACGAAAGCCCCGTCTGAAGATCCGGCCGGTGGCGACGGCAACGCAACCGGTCGTGCGGTTCATCGGACAGACCGACCTGGCCGCGAACCCCGAGTTCTGGGCGCCCTGGATCGACCACGTCGTGCGCTGGCTCGACGACGGTCTCGAGCCGATCGTCTTCCTGCACACACCCGACAACCTCGACGCACCCCTGCTCGCCCGGCGTTTCCACGCCGAGGTCCGGGCTCGCGTCCCGGATCTCGATCCGTTGCCGGAACCGCTCCCCATCGACCCGCAGCTCGATCTCTTCACCTGAGCCGGTTCCTCGGGGGAGGGGGTCGGGGTCAGCCCGGAGGGTGGTCGAGCGCGTCGCGGAAGAAGGCGACGATGCGGTCCTCCATGAACGCCCGGTCGGTCTCCGACCGCGGAACGTGACGCTCGTCGGGGAAGAGGAAGAGTTCGTGGTCGATGCCCTCGGCGATCAACGCGTTGAGGAGGCGAGCCGTGTGGCGGAAGTGCACGTTCTCGTCGATGAGGCCGTGGATCAACAGCAGGCGTCGGTCGCGCAGGCCGGCCACGTGGGTCATCACCGATGCGTCCCGATAGCCGTCGGGGTTGGAGGACGGCGTACCCATGTAGCGCTCGGTGTAGTGCGTGTCGTAGCCGTCCCAGTCGGTGACGGGCGCGCCGGCGCAGGCTGCGGCGAACACGTCGGGACGGCGGGCGAGGCACATGGCGCTCATGTAGCCGCCGTAGCTCCAGCCGTAGATCCCGACCCGGTCCGGGTCGGCGATGCCGTCGGCGACGAGCGATCGCACGAGCGCGACCTGATCGTCGACCTCCACCGTGCCCATCCGAGGGTGGAGGGCACCCTCGAAGGCCAGCCCGCGGTCCGTCGAGCCACGGTTGTCGACCACGGCGACGCAGAACCCCTGCTGACGGAGGAACTGGGCGCGGAGGGCGACGGTCGGCGCCCACGATCGCGTCAGCACCTGGGCGTGCGGTCCGCCGTAGACGGACACGATCGTCGGGTGAGGACCCGGCCCGTCGGGGAGGTGGACGGCGGCGTGGAGGACAGTGCCGTCGTCGGCGGTGACGGTCCGCTCGGTGGGAGGAACGAGCCCCAGTTCGGCGACACGCTCGTCGTCGGAGGCGTCGTGCACGAGGATCGTCGTGCCGTCGTCGCGAACGAGCGTGACGGTCGGGGGCGCGTCGGGTGATGAACACGTGTCGATCCGGTGCCCGGTTCCCGTGTGCACCACGGAGGCGTGGACACCGACGGTCTCGGTGATCCGTACCGGCGGCGCCGACCCGTCGAGGGGCACTCGGTGGAGGTGGCGTTCGAGCGCGGTGGGGCCGGTGCTGGTGAACCAGACGGACTCCTCGTCGACCGCCACGACCGCCGTCACGACATCGGCGCCCGTCGTCAGCGGCCGGATCAGCGAGCCGTCGGGGGCGCGGAGTTCGAGGTTCCGGAACCCATCCCGCTCGGTCGCCCACGCGAACGTCCCGTCGGCCAAGAATCGGAGATGGTCGTGGAGGTTGATCCACAGCTCCGAGGTCTCGCGCAGGACCAGCGTGCCCGCACCGGAGGCGGGATCGAACGCGACCACATCGAGTCGCGTCTGTTCGCGGTTCTCGAGTTGGACCACCACGCGTCCGTCGGGCGACCAATCGACTCGACCCACGTAGCGGTCCTCGCCGATGTCGGTCGCGTCGAGGTCGAGCCACACCGGCGACGAAGCGGTCGAACCGTCCGACGCCACGACCCCCACCCGCACGACGGCGTTGGCCGCTCCGGCGAACGGGTAGGCGTGGTCTTCCTGCGCCTCGACACCGACGGTGTCGCTGCCTTGGTGCATGATCCGGTAGGTCGGGATGTGTGTCTCGTCGACCTCGCAGAACGCGATCAGCGCGGCGTCCGGCGAGAACCAGAAGCCGTAGGGCCGGCCCATCTCTTCCTGCGCCATGAACTCGGCCAGGCCGTTCGTGCGACCCGTTCCACGCGCGCCAGCGGTGACCGGCACGACGGTTCCGTCGACGACGTCGGCCACGTGCACCTCGTCGTCACGGACGAAGCCGATGTGCGAACCGTCGTCGTCCAGGCGAGCGTCGAGGAGTGGCCCGGACGATCCGGCGGCGACGACCAACCGGGCATCGCCGCCGAGGTCGTCGAACACCCACAGGCCATCGGTCATCGGCACGAGGACCCGTGTGCCCGACGACGCCCACTGGTAGCGGGTGACGCCGACGGCGAGCTCGCGCGCTCGCTCACGCCGCAGCTTCTCCTCGAGCGGCAGTTCGGCCTCGACGACCACGGCGCCCGGGGTGGGAACCGTGCGCCGTTCGCCGGACGTGACGTCGACCGCGACCAACTCCTGGTGCAGGCTCCCGGACGGGGCCGAGAGGAACGTGAGGGTGGCGCCGTCCGGCGAGAACCGGATCGCCGTCGGCACGACGGTCCCCGGAAGCGGCCGGCGCGCGACGTCGGTGGTGGTGAGTGCTCGCACGGCCCGAACCTATGACGTGCGCGCCGGTACGGTTGTGGGCGTGCCGGAGCGCTTGGGAAGGGGACGTCGCGTGCTGGCCGGTGTCGCCGTGGCCTGTCTCGCCGCAGCGTGCGCCGGCGCCGATGCGAGCGTGCCTGTCGGACGGAGTTCGGACGCGCCCACGACCACGGCGGCGGAGACGACCGCTGCGCCGTCCGCCACGGCCGAGACATCGACGACGACCGCGCCCGCGACGACCACGGAAGCCCCGACGACGACGACCACCGCCGCGCCCACGACCACGGAAGCCCCGACGACGACCCGTGCCTTCGTCGAGCGCGTCGTCGTCGACACCGCCTTCTCCCCGTTCGCGGTCGTCGAGCAACTGGTCCTGCTCCATCCCGCTGCGGGGGTCGAACGAATCGGGTTCCACGAGTCGGGACACGACGGCGCCCGCCAGCAAGACGCCGCGTCCACGGCCGCCCGGCCCCTCACGCTCGCGACCCGCTCTCGCGGAACGGCCGACCGGACCGCCGCCGACATCGTCGTCGTGCCCGACACCCAGATTCGCTCCCCGGTGACCGGAACGGTCATCCGTGCCGGCACCTACACGCTCTATTGCGATCACATCGACGAGTACCTCGTGATCGAACCCGACGACCGGCTCGGATGGGAGGTCAAGCTCTTCCACATCGTCGGCCTCCAGGTGAGCTCGGGCCAACGGGTCGAAGCCGGGGTCACGCCTGTCGCACTCCGCTCGCGTGTCCTGCCGTTCGAATCGCAGGTCGACGAGTTCACGGCCGAACCGTCCTCGCCTCACGTCCACATCGAGGTCGTGGACCCCAGCATCCCCGATCGCCCGAACACCACCGGCGGTGGCGGCTGCTGATCCGTCGGGATCGACGCGTCGTTGCGAGGAAAATCTGCAGAAAAGTGCAATCGGGGCGGGCGAGCGCGCTCTCCATCAGTGAAGCGGGGCAACGGGCTCCGCCGCACGACAGGAGCACGACATGCGCACCACCCCCACCTCCCGCAACTTCTTCGGCCGGTCGGCACTCGCCATCGCCGTCGGCGTCACCGCCCTCGGCTTCGGAGCCGGAGCTGCTTCTGCCGAGACCCCCGCACCGGGACCGGACTTCGAGATCGCCGAGCCGGACACCGACCCGCAGCCCCAGCCGATCGGCGATCTCTCCGACACGCCGGTCGACCCCGGCCCCGACCCGGTCCCCGAAGACGACGGTGACTTCGTGGCGCCGACGCCCGATCCCGACCCGCAGCCCGATCCCGGCGACACGCTCGCCACGCCCTCCGGCGATCCCGGCCCGGCGCCGGTCGACGGGCCCGATGACCTGGTCGACGGCGGCTGCAACGCCACCCACGGTTGTGAGCCGGATTGCCCCGAGCCGGCGGCGAGCTGCGATCTGACGGCCGGCGAGCCCGAGTGTGACGGGGAGATCGTCGACTCCGAGTTCGGCGAGATCTGCGAACCGGACGACACCCCGGAGGACACGCCCGAGGACACGCCCGAGGACACCCCCGAGGACGACGACGAGCCCACTCCCTCCGGCCGGCTCCCGCACACCGGTGGCGGCATCGCCCTCCTGACGGCGATCGGCGGCTCGATGACGGGTCTCGGCCTGGCCATCCGTCGCTGGGCGATCCGCTGAGACCTCGGCCCCGATCCACCGATCGATGACGACCGACCGTGACCCCGGCGGGAACCTGCCTGCTCCCCGAAGCGAGATCGGGGAGCAGGCACGGTCGCGCCGACCGAACACCGGACCCCCCGCGCAGGGAACAATGGAGAGGAACCGACATGCAGACGATCGGGAGGGGGCACGAATGGCGGGGCGAACGCGGGACACGAGCGATGCGGCCCTGGTCGAGCTCGTCCGGCGAGACCCTGCAGTCGGCTGGGCAGCGATCTGGGACACACACGGGGCGGCGCTCCACGGCTACTGCCGACGTCTGCTCGACGACTCGGCCGATGCGGATGACGTGGTCGCAGACGTCTTCCTCGTCGCATCGCAGCGGCTCGATCAACTGCGCGACCCGGATGCGCTGCGGGCGTGGTTGTTCTCGATCAGTCGTCGCTCCGTGCAGCGCCGGTGGCGCGCCCGCTCCCGTACCGTCCCGGTCGATCCGCACGGGGCGGCCGTCATGAGCCACGCGACCGACACCTCGGTCGACGAACTGTCGTCGGTCGGTGCGTCCGACGCCGGCGAATTGGTCGATGCCGCTTCGGCCGGACTCTCGGTCGAGGACCGGGAGCTCCTGGCGCTGACGCTCGGGGCCGACCTCGACACCGCCGAGGTCGCACGCATCACCGGTCAGAAGCAGTCGGCGGTGTCCGTCCGAGTCACGCGTCTCAAGGACACGGTCGCCCGAGCCGCCGGGGCGTTGCTCGTGGCCCGCCACCATCGACGCGACTGCGACGTGCTCGACGATGTGCTCGCCAGTTGGGATGGTGCATTCGATCCGCTGTGGCGCAAGCGGATCGCCCGCCACGTCGAGGGATGCGACACCTGCGATGAACGACGTCGGGGCGCAGTTGCCGCCTTCGCATCGCCGCTGCTGTTGGCCCCGGCGCCCCACGGTCTACGCGAGCGGGTGCTCTCGACGGTCGAGGCGGCCGCTTCGGGGTCGGCGGGTCCGAGCGCGAGTGCCGCCACCGAGTCGATGGACGACGACGGGTTCCCCGCCGCAGAGCGCTGGCCGACTCCGACTCGGCGGCGTCCCGCACTCGCGGTCGCCGCCGCTGTGGTCCTCGTCATGGGTGCCGTGGTCGCTGGGATCGCGCTGTGGGGTGGAGACGGCACGGAAGTCGCCGCGATCGCCGCCCCGGATCTCACCAGCATCGCTCCCACCACGTCGTCGACCCTGACCACCACGACCGAGCCGCAGGATCCGGCGTTGGTCGAGCCGGTGGACCAGCCGACGGACGGGACCACGGCACCCACGCCGACGATCGTCACGCCGCCGCCCGCCCCGCCGCCCGTACCGCCGCCGACGCCGCCGTCGTTTCCCTCCCCGACGGTCTCCGTCACCGTCGATCCGGACACGCTCACCTCGTGCGGGAGCAGCACGCGGCCGACGACGGCGACGGTGGTGGTCGGCGCCGGTGCAGGCAGCGAGACGACGACGGTCTCGTGGGACGGTGGGTCGCCCGGCTCGGTGGAGGTCGCAGGAGCCGGCGACCACGAGATCGAGGTCGGACCGTTCGAGCGCGAAGCCTCGGGCCCGATCTCGCAGACCATCGTGGTCACCGCCAGCACGCTCGATGCGGTCGGTGGATCGGCCGTCGACACACACGAGGTCACCATCGAGGTCGTGCCCTGCTGAAGCGGGCCGTTCGCTCCGCGGTCAGGTCCGTGCCATCGAGCGGCTTCCCCACCGGCGGTGCGATCCCATCCGAGTCGGATAGACCGGACCCATGCGCATCCTCGTGACGAACGACGACGGCATCGACTCGACCGGCCTCCACGTGCTCGCTCGGCACCTGGTCCCGCTGGGTGATGTCGTGATCGTTGCCCCCGACCGTGAGTACTCGGGCTTCGGTGCCGCGCTCGGCACCCTCCACACGATGGAGCCGTCGGTGCAGCGCGAGACCGTCGAAGGAGTCCCCGAGGCGTGGTCGGTCAGCGCGCCTCCGGCCATGTGCGTCTTCTTCGCCCGTCTCGGGGTGTTCGGCCCGGTCGACCTGGTCGTGTCCGGGATCAACCCGGGCATCAACGTCGGCCGGGCGATCTACCACTCCGGAACCGTCGGCGCCGCCCTCACCGCGCGCAACGGCGGCATGTCGGGAATCGCTGTCAGCCAGTCGGTCATCGGCGGCGGCGTCGAGGGCCAGGGCTGGGACGAGATGCTCATCGGCCAGGAGTGGGACACCGCAGCAGCGGTCGCCGCGTCTGCGGCAGAGGGGTTGATGACCGACCTGCCCGACGAGCCGGTCGTCGTCAACATCAACGTGCCCAACTGTCCGATCGACGAGATCACCGGGTGGCGACACGCGCAGGTGGGCACCGTGCCTCCCCGCACGATCGCGTCGGCCAGCCTCGTTCCTCGCGAGGGCTACCGGAACTCGTTCCAGGTCGAGATGGCCTGGGGGGACGGCGGCGACCTCGAGCCCGAGAGCGACGGCGGCACGGTCGAGGACGGCGCCGTCGCGGTCACCTACCTCAGCCGGTTCCTCCCGGAGACCCGTACCGACATGGCGCCTCTCGAGAAACATCTCGGCGGCCTCCTCGGCGGCTGACACCACCCGCTCGGCCCGCCGGTCAACGGCCGGGGATCGGTTCCTCTCCCTCGATGGTGAGGCGCCACATCTCGCGCCGGGTGCCGGCGTAGTCGCTGATCGGGTTGTGGAGCGTGCAACGGTTGTCCCACACGGCGATCGACCCCGGACGCCAACGGAACCGGCAGGTGTAGACGGGGTTGGTCGAGACCTCGTGGAGGTGGTCGAGCAACGCCTGGCTCTCGCCGGGCCACCACCCGTCGATCGACTCGGTGTAACCCCAGTTCACGAACAGCGCGGTCCGTCCCGAGTCGGGGTGTTCGCGCAGGATCGGTTGTGCCCGCCGCTGGTTCGCCGCCTCGCCGTAGAGGATGTCCATGTTCTCGACGAGTTCGTTGTGCGTGGCCTGGGCGCCGTAGGCCTTCTGGGGCGAGTGCACGGCCCGCAAGCCGGCGAGCGTGGCGCGGAGCCCGGGGGAGACGTGGTCGGCCGCGAGGTACTGGTTCGACCACAGGGTGTCGCCGCCGTGATCCGGGACGTCGTGGCCGTAGAGGATCGTGAACGCCGGCGGCTGTTCCTGGAACGACCAGTCCGAGTGCCACGCTCCACCGAACACCAAGGGGTGCTTCTCGTCGGCCTCCTTGCAGACCTTGACGACGTTGGGGTGCGAGTCCAGGCCGGCCACGAACGGATCGTCGCCGAAGCTGCCCCAGCGTTCGCCGAACTCCACGAAGGAGTCGAGGTCGAACGACTGGTCGCGGAAGAACACGACGAGGTGGTCGACAGACGCCTGACGGATCTCGGCGAACCCGTCGTCATCGAGGTCGCGGACGTCGAGCGGCGCTCCGTCGGGTCCGGCGATCTCCGCGCCGAGCGCGCCGGTCAGCGGCGTGACCGAGATGTGGTCGAAGCCGCGTGAGGCGTTGTTGGCCGTGTCGGTCGCGAAGAACATGCCCGCATCGTCGCGCGGGCGGGGTCCTACCTGCGCTCGAGCGCGAGGACCGGGATCTCGCGGCCCTCGGCCGTCTTCTCGTATTCGGCGAACTGCGGGACGCCGGCCTTCTGCGCTTCCCACACCTTCGAGCGCTCGTCACCCTCGAGAACGCGTGCGCGGACGGCGCGCGTCTCGGCTCCGACCTCGATGGTGGTGTCGGGGTTGGCGACGAGGTTGTGGAACCAGTCCGGGTTGGTCGGCGCGCCGGCCTTCGAGGCGAAGATGTACATCCGCTCGTCGGACTCGGGCTGGTACATCAGCGGAGCCACGCGCTCCGTGCCGGACTTGGCGCCGGTGTGATGGACCAAGACCATGGGAGCGCCCTCGAAGGGGCCGCCGACCACGCCGGCGTTGGCGCGGAACTCCTCGATGATCTGGTTGTTGAAGTCGTCCATGGGAGAGTCGCTCATCCCGTAGACGCTACCGACGCAGCTCGGCCTCGCAGACGGGACACAACCCAGAGATCGCCGTCGACAGCTCCACCTCGCAGCTCCAACAGAGTCTGGAGTAGACGTCTGATTCGAGCCTGGCGATCATCTCGTTGAGGCGCGGGGTGGCCGGATCGTGGCGTCGGACGGACAGCTGCACCCGACACGACGCACCGAGTGTGCCGTCGACCGATGGTTCGGCGCCGCAGCCCCAGCAGTCGACTCCCGGGTCGGTCATCGACGGTCCTCGAGGGCATCGAGGATGAGCCACCACGACGCGAGGCCGTGGTCGCACCAACCGGTGGGGGAGGTCAGACACTCGTCCGGTGCGCGGCAGACGCCGTCGGCGGTCCATTCGTCGAGCGTGTCGACGTCGGGTGGTGCCCAGCCGCTGTTGGATTCGAACCAGATGTGTGCGTTTCGAACCGCCTCGGATGCGACCACGCCCGAGGACCGTAGCGACCTACTGTGAGAGCGAGTAGTCGACAGGAGCGCACCAGTGACCGAGTCCCACACCTCGAACGTCGAACGGACCGAAGATCCGGGAAGATCCCAGTTCGTGGTTGTCGCCAACCGGTTGCCGGTGAAGCTCGCCGACGACGGATCGTGGTCGCTCAGCCCCGGAGGGCTCGTCTCGGCGATGTTGCCCGTGATGCGCGAACGAACGGGCGCGTGGGTGGGATGGGACGGTTCCGCAGGAGGAAACGACGACCGATTCGAGTTCGAGGGAATCCGGCTCTCGACCGTCGCGATCTCTCAACAGGAACACGACGACTACTACTCGGGAGCCTGCAACGAGACGATCTGGCCGCTCTACCACGGGTCGATCGAGGCGGCGCAGTTCCACCGTGAGACGTGGGCGGCATACCGCGACGTGAACCGGCGCTTCGCCGACGCCGCCTGCGCCGAAGTGGCCGAGGGCGGCACCGTCTGGGTCCACGACTACCAGCTGCAGCTGGTACCCCAGATGATCCGCGAGCAGCGCCCCGACGCCAAGATCGGGTACTACCTCCACATCCCGTTCCCGCCGCTCGAACTGTTGGCTCGGCTCCCGTGGCGCCAACAGGTCCTCGACGGGCTGCTGGGCGCCGACGTCGTGGGCGTGCAGACCCAGGCCGACGCCCGGAACGTCCTCTCGGGTGTGCGTCGGTTCTGCAAGCGCGACGACGTCACGTTCGCCGCCGACGGCGGCATCGTGCGGTCGGCCCAGACCACGTCGGTCGTCAAGGCCTTCCCCATCTCGGTCGACTACGCCGCCATCGCCGCGGAGTCGGCCACCGACGATGTCGATCTCGGCGTGAAGCGCCTGCGGAACGAACTCGGCGACCCCGAGGTCGTGCTGCTCGGCGTCGACCGGCTCGACTACACCAAAGGCATCGACCTCCGGCTCAAGGCGATCCGTGAGTTGTTGATCGAACGTCGCCTCGACCCTCGCAAGACAGCGGTCGTGCAGGTCGCCGTGCCCAGCCGTGAAGACGTGCTGGGCTACGACGAGGTCCGCAACCGGGTCGAGCAGCTCGTCGGCACGATCAACGGTGACTTCGGCGAGCTCGGTCGGCCCGTCGTGCAGTACATCCACAAGAGCCTGCCGTTCTCCGAGCTGCTGGTGCTCTACCGCGCCGCCGACGTGTTGTTGGTGACGCCGTTCCAGGACGGCATGAACCTCGTGGCGAAGGAGTACGCCGCATCCCGCGTCGACGAGCGCGGTGCCCTCGTGTTGTCGGAGTTCGCCGGTGCCGCCGAGGAACTGACCGACTCGTTCCTCGTCAACCCGTACGACACCGAGGGGCTCAAGGACCAGATCGAGGCGGCAGTCGCGATGGAAGAAGACGAGGAGCAGCGGCGCATGGCAGCGATGCGCACGCAGATCGAGAGCAACGATCTCGCTGCATGGGCCAAGGCGTTCCTCGCGCTCCTCGCGATGGCCTAGCCCCTGGCTGGTCGACTCCGGCCGCTCTGTCACATCGGCCGTTCACATACGATCCGCCCGATGGATCTCTCGCCGCTACGCGTCCTCGAACGTGTGAAGCTCAACGTCGACGCACTCCGCACGATGGGGGAGGCCGGACTCCTGAAGCCGCGGGTCGCGGTCACCGCGGCTCGATCGTTGCGAACGTGGGGGCCCACGCTCGCCGCCGGGTACGTCGCGAGTGCGCAGCGTGCTCCCCACGCCGTTGGGATCATCGACGACGAGGGAGCACTGACCTTCTCCGAGATCGACGACCTGACCAACCGCCTCGCCATCGTCCTGGCCGGCCGCGGCGTCGCACCGGGCACCCCGGTGGGAGTCCTCGTCCGAAACAGCCGCTGGTTCTCGATCTGTGCGGCAGCGCTCAACAAGCTCGGTGCCACGGTCCTGTACATGAACACGGGGTTCGCTGGCCCGCAGCTCGCCGACGTGATGCAGCGTGAGGGCGGCGCGCTGTTGCTCCACGACGACGAGTTCACCGACGCCGTGGTCGAGCATGCGCCCGACCTCACACGCATCGTGGCCGACGGTCCCGACGGGCGGGGCGAGGTCGATTCGGTCCCCGAGCTGATCGCGACGGCGACGAACCTCCAGCCCGAGCCGCCCGCCAAGCAGGGCAAGCAGGTCATCCTGACCTCTGGGACCACCGGCGTCCCCAAGGGTGCGGCTCGCAGCA
Source organism: Acidimicrobiales bacterium (assembly GCA_028822535.1). Classification (GTDB taxonomy): domain Bacteria; phylum Actinomycetota; class Acidimicrobiia; order Acidimicrobiales; family Salinilacustritrichaceae; genus Salinilacustrithrix. The sequence goes on along the minus strand of JAPKDO010000002.1, from coordinate 19,878 downwards.
ACGAGGGCGTCACGGACCTCGTGGCCGCCAGCGCGCTCTTCCAGCGGGTGCCGTTCCGTGTGGGCGACGTCCACGTGATTCCCGCTCCGGCGTTCCACTCGCTCGGCAACGCGGCGTTGTTGATGGCCTCCCAGCTCTCACAGACAGCGGTGATGACCCGGAAGTTCGACCCGCTGAAGGTCCTGCAACTCGTCACCGAGCACCGAGCCCGCGCGATGACCGCAGTGCCGGTGATGCTGTCGCGCATGGTCGACCTGTCCGAGGACGAGCGCGCCGGGGTCGACACCTCGTCCCTCGAGGCGGTCATGTGCTCCGGTTCGGCGCTTCCCGGGTCGCTCGCCATCCGGTGGATGGACGCGTTCGGCGACAACCTCCACAACATGTACGGCTCGACCGAGGTGGCAGCGGCCACCGTCGCCACGCCACAGGACATGCGGGCGGCACCGGGAACGGCGGGCAGGCCGCTCCCCGGGATCGCAGTTCGCCTCTACGACGACAGCGATCAGGTCATCACCGATGCCGGCGTCGACGGCCGGATCTTCGTCGGCAGTGCGTTGCGTTTCGACGGCTACACCGGTGGGCAGACCAAGCCGATGATCGACGGTCTCATCTCCACCGGTGACCTCGGTTCGTGGGATTCCGACGGTCGGCTCTACGTGGGCGGCCGCGACGACGACATGATCGTGTCGGGTGGCGAGAACCTGTACCCCCGTGAGGTCGAGGATCTCGTCGCCGACATCGAGGGTGTGAACGAGGTGGCGATCGTCGGCGTCGACGACGACGTCTTCGGCAAGCGCCTCGCCGCGTTCGTGGTCCTCGACGCCGGCTCAGACCTCTCGGGCGACGACATCAAGGCACACGTCAAGGCGAACCTGGCCAACTTCAAGGTCCCCCGATCGGTCACGTTCCTCGACGAGCTCCCTCGCAATGCCACCGGCAAGGTGCTGAAGCGAGAACTCCGCGAAGGCTGAACAACGCCGCTCGGTCACGCCTTGGCCAGATCGACCCAGGTCGGGAACTCCCAGTCGACCGGTGGTCCGCCGGTTCCTCGAACCGCGCGACAGCGGCCCGTGCCGTCGGTCGTCGCGAGGTCGAGTGCAGTGCGAGCGATCTCGGCCGGATCGATCAGCCCGATGCCGAGATCGTCGGCCGATGCGCCGCCGAGCGCCTCGGTCGTCATGGGCGTGTCGACGATGCCGGGACACACGGCGTCGATCGTGATGCCGTCGCTGTGCAGGCTCGGGGCGATGGCGCGTACGAAACCGGCGACCGCTTGCTTGGTCAGCGTGTAGAGCGGGTTGCCGTCGAACGCGACGATCCCGGCGACCGAGGCGGTGACGACGATGGCGCCGCCGCCATTCGCCCGCAGCGCCGGGACGCACGCTCGCGTGCCGAGCACGACGCCACCGATGTTGGCCGCAACCGTGCGCTGATAGGTGTCGATGTCGAGGTCTTCGATCGGACCGTTGTGTCCGTACAGCCCCGCGTTCAGGTAGACCGCACCGAGCCGATCGCCGGCGGCGTCCACGAGCTCGTCCCACGTGTTCGGGTCCGACACATCGCCCGCCACCGCGATGCCGTCCACCGCGTCGGCCGCGGCCTGCGCGGGTTCCTGGCGGATGTCGGCGGCGACGACGGTTGCGCCGGCAGCGGCGAAGACCTCGCACGCCACCCACCCGATTCCTGATCCGGCACCGGTGATGATGACCGTCCTGTCGTTGAGGTCCATCGCGGGAATCTACGGCCTGCCCGCCGCGGGGGGCTCAGTCATCGCGCAGCACCTTCTCGAAGAAGTGGTCGGGGTACGGGTTGTCGTTGTAGCGATCGATCTCGACGTAGCCGGCGTTGCGGTACAGGGTCACGGCCTCGGGGAGTTGGCTGTTGGTGTCGAGGCGGACGGTGTGGTGGCCCAGCGCGAGCGCTTCGTCCTCGAGACGGTCGAGGAGCCGTCGGCCGACCCCGTGGCCGCGGACCGAACGCGAGACCCACATGCGCTTGACCTCGCCGACGCCGGGGGCGATGGTCTGCAGCCCGCCACATCCAACGACGTCGCGGTCGTAGGACAACGCGATGACGAACGCCCCGGTCGGGGCGGCCATCGTCGCCAGGCCGGAGGTGAGGGCGTCGCCGGGGTCGAAGCCCTGCTCGAACCGGTCGTCGATCTCGGCGAAGTACTTCGACATCGCCCAGACGGCGTCGTCGCCCGACGGGTCGACCACCTGCAGTTCGACCTGCATCCGAGTCAGTCGCTCAGGTCTTCGGCCACGGCTTGCACGCCGCGACGGATGATGGTCGAGATCGCACGCACCAGTTCTGCGCGATCGGGTTGGCGTGTCTCCTGCCACGATTCGACGGCGGCGAAGACGAACCCGAACAAACCGTCGGTCAACACGGCGACCCGGTCGGCGGGAGCGTCCGGAGCGACGTGGCCGACGATCATCGTCGCTCGGTCGCGCACGACCCGCACCAGCGCGTTGTCGAGGAAGCCGCGGTCGTTGACCCGAATCGACCGCACGATGAATGCGTACAGCTCGGGTTCGCGGACGATGATGCCGACCAGGCTGTCGATGACCGCGCCGATGGTGGAGTCGACGTCGAACACGCCGGCCGTGGCGATCTCGTCGAGCACGGAGAACTCGAGATCCTCGGCCAACACGAGTGCGATGGCATCGGCGATGCCGAGCTTTCCGCCGAACTCGTCGTACAGCACCGGCTTGGAGACTCCGGCCGAACGAGCGAGGTCGTCGATCGAGATGTCGGCGCCGACGTCGCGGATCCCCTGCATCGTTCCCTCGACCAGACGGCGGCGTTGTTCGGCGCGTTCGTCGGCCGACCGTGGAGGGCGCCCCCGCCGCTTGGTCGACTTCACCGGCTCGGCAGTCATCCCTGCAGGATGCCATCCGTTCGGCGAGCTGGTCGGAACCTGCACCGACATCGTCACGGGCCGGTCGTGGTGGCCACTGGCGGCCGCGAGCTGGACCCCATCCACGAACTCGCGGTGCGCGGGTCGGCACAATCGCGATCCGATGTCGACCCGAGCCGCCGCACGGTTGCCCTATCTCCCTGCACTGGACGGGCTCCGAGCGGTCTCCGTCGTCGCCGTGGTCCTGTACCACCTCGGGGGCGCCATCGTGATCGGCGGGTACCTCGGTGTCGAGGTGTTCTTCGTGGTCTCGGGCTACCTCATCACCACCATCGTCTTGGCCGAACGTGATGGACGCGGCCACGTCGACCTACGACGCTTCTGGTCGCGCCGAGCCCGGCGCCTGTTGCCTGCCGTCCTGGCACTGCTGGTCGCAGTGTGTGTCTGGGCGCTGCTGTTCGCACGTGGAGACGTCGCGACGTTCCGGGGCGACGCGTTGTCGTCGCTCTTCTACGTGCAGAACTGGTGGGCGATCATCAGCGCCGAGTCCTACTTCGCGGGATTCGGGCGACCGTCGCCGCTCCGCCACCTCTGGTCGCTGGCGATCGAGGAACAGTTCTACGTGTTCTGGCCGATCGTCGTCGCCGTGGTGCTCCACCGCCTCGGCGGCCGTCGCGCCCTGCTCGGGATCAGCGTGGTCGTGATCGTCGCGTCGGTGTTCGCGATGGGTTCGCTCGTCGACGTCACCGCGCTGGACCGGGCCTACTACGGCACCGACACCCGAGCGTTCGGTCTGTTGATCGGCGCCGTGCTCGCGATGGTCTGGCGCCCGGGGCCGTCGCTCGTCGAACGCGGGATCGCCGTCCCGACGGTTGCCCTCGACATCGCGGCGGCGCTCGCCCTCGTCGCGCTGGTATGGCAGTTCCAGTTCCGGAGCGAGTTCGATTCGTTCACGTTCCCGTGGGGCTTCGTGTGGGTCGACGTGTTGACCGTGGTCCTCATCGTCAGCGCGTCGACCGCCGGCTCGGTGGTCGGCCGAGCGCTCGGTACGCCCGTGCTGGCCGCGGTCGGGATCCGGTCGTACTCGATCTATCTGTGGCACTGGCCGGTCTTCGTCTTCCTTCGGCCGGGCCAGGAGTTGCCGCTCGACGGTGCCGTCGCCGACGTGGTGCGGATCGGGATCGCGTTGGTCTTGGCCGAGATCTCGTTCCGGAAGGTGGAACAGCCCTTCCGTGACGGGCGAGCAACAGAATGGCTGCGGGGGATCGTGGCTCGCCTCACCGCGGCCGGTCGGCTGGGTCTCGGCGTCGGTGGTGTCGCCGCGTCGGTCGTGCTCCTCGTCATTGCGGTCGCCGTGCAGGGCGGGTCGACCGGCGACGATTTGGAAGCGCAGTTCCGCGAGGCCGTCGAGGCCCAGGGCGAGGATGCCGACGCGCTGATCGCGACGGAGGACGCCCTGCCATCGACCACGCCGGGACCCCCGACACCGACGCCCGATCCGGCCACGCCGGTGTCGGTGCCCGCCACGACGACCACGACGACCCCACTCCCGGCGCAGCTCGCGGACGGGACACCGACCGGCGCGCCGGTCACGATCGTCGGCGAGTCCGTCACGCTCGGCGCCCGTGCGGAACTCAAGCGCCGGCTCCCGGTGAGCACGGTCAACGCCGAGATCAGTCGGGACTTCGCCGACAGCGTCGACGTGGTCGAACTCCTGGCGAGCGAACGGTTGCTCCACCCGACCGTCCTCGTGCACATCGGCAACAACGGCGCCGTTCCCGACGGCGAGCTCGGTCGACTTCTCGCCGCCGTCGGCGACCGCCGACTGATCGTCACCACGGTGAGCGTCCCCCGCCGCTGGGAGCAGCAGGTGAACGCTCGGCTGATCAACTTCGCCAACAAGCACGACCAGGTCGAGATCCTCGACTGGCAGGCGGTGGTGGCCGCCGACCGCGACCCGCTCTTCGACGAGGTCCACCTCACGAAGCCGGGAATCCAGGTCTATGCAGCGTTCCTCGTCGAGGCGATCGGGCCACCCTCGTAACGGCAGGGCAAGTCGATGAGTGGAGCCGGCGGACGGAGTCCGTCGGTGAACGGCGTCAGAGTTGACGAGCCGCCCGGCCGAAGGACGGGGGGTGAGCAAGTCGATGAGTGGAGCCGGCGGACGGAGTCCGTCGGTGAACGGCGTCAGCCGCCCAGGCCGGCGTCGATGGTGGCGTCGATGATCGGCTGGTCGATCCCGCAGTCGAGTCCTGCCTGGATGACGGGAGCGAGCGCTTCGGGCGCGAACTCGGCCAGCCCGAGTGCGAGCAACTCCGACTCGCCCACGCGCTCGACGACCGTGGTTCCCGCGCAGACCGCCTGCTGTTCCGTTGCGCCCTGCGCGACGAGCAACCCGAACAGGGTGCTCTGGATCAGGCCATCTTCGGGCACGGTGCCGAACGAATCGACGTCGATGGCGCCGGTGTCGACGGGCGTGGTGGTCGTGGTGGTCGTGGTCGGCAACGGGGTCGCTGCGTAGGCGAGTTCGGCGACCTCGCCCGACGTCTTCTCCGACGTCGTGTACAGCAGTGTGGCCGCAGCGCCGACGACGATGATGGCGCCGACCCACGCGATGGCACGTGCGCCGACCGGCTTCGCACCGAGCACGACGGATCGTTCGATGTCGACGTCGCCGGTGGTGAGGAAGCCCCTGTCGTCGGCCCACACGAGCAGTGGCGGCATGACGACGAGCGCAGCCAACAGGGCCACGGCGACGTTGAGCGTGACGATGATGCCGAAGTCGCGGAGCAGCGGCAGCGCCGATCCGATCAGTACGGCGAAGCCGCCGATCGTCGTCACCGCCGAGGTGAAGAACGCTCGCCCTGTTCGTGCGGCGGCCTGGTCGCTCGCTTCGCGGGCGCCGAGGCCGGACTGTCGTTCCTCGAGGTAGCGGGCGAGGATCAGGACGGAGAACTCGGTGCAGCTCGCGACCACCAACGGGCCGGACACCGTCGTCACCGGCGAGAGCGTGAGGCCGACCGCGCCGACCACGACCGATGAGGTGCCGACGGCGAGGCCGATCGGGACGAGAGCGAGCAACGCCCGGGCGAGGCTACGGAAGCGGATCAGCAACCACAGGGCGACCAACGCGAGGCCGAGGTAGGTGAGCACGGCACGGTTGGCCGACAGGTTCTCGAGAAGCCCGACGCCGACCACGGCGAGACCGGCGGGCACGGCGCGGATGGCCGGATCGTCCGCGTCGAGGCCCTCGCGGAGCACCGAGTCGTCGGGTAGGTCGAGCGCCGCGATGCGTGACTCGAGATCGGTCTCGAGTCGCTCGACCAGTTCGGCGCGGTCGTCGAGGGACCCGGGTGCCAGGCGCAGGTTGACCTGCGTCGAGGTGCCGTCGGGGCTGAGCAGGACCCGCTCGAGGTCCGGCGGGAGCACGTCGGCGGCGGCTTGGAGGTCGGTCGACGTCGGGGCCAGCGGGGTGGCGCCGGGGACAGCGATGATCTTCGCGATCGTGTTGACGAGGCTCGACGACGACACGACCTCGTCGCTCGACTCGGCCTCGATCGTGAAGTCGTTGACGACCTCGGCCACGTCGTCGGCGAGCACGTTGTTCGACTGCACGAGGATGCCCAGTGTCGACGAGAAGCCCGTGTCCTCCTCGAGGGTGTCGACGTCGGCGACCGTCTGGCTGTCCTGATCGATCCAGCGGAGGGGGTCGGACTCGATCTTGAAGCTGCCCTCCAGCGCGATACCGCCGATGAACAGCGCGATCGACGCGATCACGAGAGGGATGGCCGACGAGGCGGGGAGCGAACCCAGCTTCACGACGGTGCGTTCGACGAGCGATGCACCGCGCTCGGTGGTGGGGACCTTGTACTCCCGGACGCCGAGCAACGAGGTGGGCACGACGATGCCGACGAAGACCAGGACCACGATGCCGATGGCGAGCATCACGCCGAAGTCGCGGATCATCGGCACCTGCGAGACCTGCAGGGCGAGGAATGCGACCACGCCGCTGACGGTCGCCACGAGCAGCGCTGGCCCGAGGTTCGCGAGCGTCTGCGACATCGGATGCGCGTCGCGGTCGAGGACGACCTCCTCCTCGACGCGGTTGTGGATCTGGATGGCGAAGTCGATTCCCAGGCCGATGAGGATCGGCAGACCGGAGATCGTCACCAACGACAGGTCGACGTCGATGAAGCCGAGCAGAGCGAACGACCACGCGACCCCGACGAGGACCGACAGCAGCGGCAAGAGCCGCCAGCGGACGCGGAAGAGCAGGAGCAACACGACGGCCATGACCGCGAGCGCGGCGGCGCCGAGGGTCAGCATGCCGCCCTGGAGGTAGTCGTTGATCTCGGCGAGGAAGACCGGCGAGCCGGTGGTGACGACCTCGAAGCCGTCGAGATCGGCGGTGTCCATGATCTCGAGCACGGCGTCGGTCCCGGCGGACAACGTGTCCAGGTCCGCGTTTCCGGTGAGCAGCACGCCCCCGACGGCGGTCTGTTGGTTGGGGAATGTGGAACGGAGCGATGCCCGGATCGAACGGTCGTCGTCGGCGGGGGCAGCGAGGCCGTCGTCGCCGTCGACGAAGCCGGTGTTGTCGAACAACAAGAACTCGACCCACGCAGGGTTCGTCAGCTCGCGTTCCTCCGTGGGGATGGCGGACAGCCGAGCAAGCTGGAGCTGGATGTCAGCTTGACGGATGGCCTTCGCCGCTTCGTCGGGTTCGCGCTCGACGGCGGACAGCAGCGCGTTGGTGCCGACGTTCTCCTTGACGATGGTCTCGGAGTAGCCGAGCGAGGTGCGTGGCGCGACCACCGAGTACACCTCGGGGATCTCGCGCAGTTCGGCTTCGAGCCGCTCGAGTTCGGCGAGGTTGTCGCCGGCGAAGAGGTCGGCGATGTCGCTGCCGTCCTCACCCCGGAGCAGGAGGATGACGGCTTCGCCGCCGAAGTCGTCCTGGAACTCGACGTTGTCGATGGCGACCTGCGAATCCGGATTCAGGTAGCTGTCCTGGCCGGTTGCGAACTCGAGCTGCGTGAGCCCGAAGCTCAACAGACCGGTGATGACGACCGCCAAGGCGACCACGGCGTACCAGTACTTGCCGAGCTGGACGCCGGCGTTCCTCCAGAGCTTCTCCATTGCTGTCACGGGTCCTCGTGGTTGCGAATCGATCGATCGGTAGGGTCCCGCCGTGCCTGACCGCTTTCTACACGGACTGGCGCGCGGCGCGCTTGTCGCACTGTTCGTGTCGAGCGTCGGCGCTTGCACGGAGCGCCAGGACCTCAAGGCCGACACCGCACGCGTCCAGTGGTCCGATCGTCGGGCCGAGTTGGACGTGATCAGCTGCGGGCTCGACGATGCCGCCTTCGTGCTCGCTGCCGAGTCGGCGAGCGGGTTCGTGCAGTTGTTGCTCGTGGTCGACGAGCCCGATGCCGAGGAACGCGAGATCGACACCGACCGATCGGCGGTGACGGCAGAGGTCGACGCCGGCGTTCTCGGCGCGGGCGACGCCGACCTTCTCGGCGTGCCGGCGGACGAACCGGGACAGATCACCCGCGCAGCGATCCGCGGTGACCGCATCGACGTCGAGGCGGACGCACGGGTCCTGGGAGGCTCCGACGGGCAGACCGTGCCCCTCGAGATCGCCGCCCGTTGCCCGGCCGTCGAGGACTTGGCGTAGGAGACTTCGTCCGCCGGTGCCGCGACACGGGACAATGGAGCGGTGAGCAGCACCGAACTGGATGAAGAACGTGAGGGCTTCGCCGCGCTCGGCCTCGACGGCGAGCTGCTCGGTTCGCTGACGCGCCTGGGCTACGAGGAGCCGACGCCCGTCCAACGCGAGTCGATCCCGGTGCTCTTGTCGGGCCGCGACGTGCTCGGGCAGGCCGCGACGGGGACCGGCAAGACGGCGGCCTTCGCGCTCCCGATCCTCCAGTCGATCGGCGCCGGCGCCCACGCCGTCCCCACCGCGCTCGTGATCGTGCCGACACGCGAACTCGCGGTCCAGGTGAGCGAAGCGATGTTCAAGTACGGCCAGGGGTTCGGCATCAAGGTGTTGCCGGTGTTCGGGGGCCAGCCGATCGTCCGTCAGCTCAAGGAACTCAAGCGCGGCGTGCACGTCGTCGTCGCGACGCCCGGACGTGCGATCGACCACATCAAACGCCGGTCCCTCGATCTCGAGTCGATCCGCACCGTCGTGCTCGACGAGGCCGACGAGATGCTCGACATGGGGTTCACCGAAGACATCGAGGCCATCCTCGACGCCACGCCTGCGGACCGCCAGACCGTGTTGTTCTCGGCGACGATGCCGCGGCGGATCGCCAAACTCGCCCAGCAGTACCAGCGCGATCCGGTCCGTATCGAGATCGGCAAGCCCAAGACCGAGTCGGGCGAGGCGTTGGTTCGCCAGACCGTGTACTACGTCCGCCGCTCCGACAAATCCTCCGCGCTGGGTCGCGTGCTCGACATCGAACAGCCCGACGCCGCCATCGTGTTCTGCCGCACCCGTCACGAGGTCGACGAGCTCAGCGCGACCATGACGGGCCGGGGCTATCGAGCCGAACCGCTGCACGGGGGCATGGACCAACCCCAACGCGACCGGGTGATGAGTCGGCTGCGCGACGGAACGGCCGAACTGCTCGTGGCCACCGACGTCGCCGCCCGTGGGCTCGACGTCGACACGCTCACCCATGTCGTGAACTTCGATGTCCCGGCCGCAGCCGAGAGCTACGTGCACCGCATCGGTCGAGTTGGTCGGGCGGGCCGTGAAGGCGTCGCCATCACTCTCGCCGAGCCGCGCGAAAAGCGCCAGATCGGGAACATCGAACGGCTGATGAAGCAGTCGATCACGGTGGGGAAGGTCCCGACGGTGGCCGATCTGCGCACCAAGCAGGTCGAGTTGACGGTCGAAGCGCTGAACGAGTCGCTCGCCGGCGACGACCTCGAGGACTACAACGCCGTGCTCCACGCGCTCGCCGGCGAGGACCAGCGCAAGCTGACGTTGGCGGCCATCAAGCTCGTCCACGAGGCGCGCGGGGCGACCCTCGACGAGCGAGAGATCCCCGACGCCGCCGACAAGGCAGAACGCCACGCCAAGGGCAAGGCCGGCAAGGGCGCCGGCCCCAAGGGCAAGGACAAGCCCGCGTCGGGACCGACGGGCTTCGTCTACGTGAGCCTCGGTCGCAACGCCGGCGTCCGGCCCAAGGACCTCGTCGGCGCGTTCGCCAACGAGAGCGGTCTGACCGGTCGCGAGATCGGACCGATCCGCATCGCGGACAACCACTCGGTCGTCGGCGTGCCCGAGGGCGATGTCGACGACGTGTTGCGGGCGATGAAGAAGGCCCAGGTGCGCGGCAAGCCCATCAAGGTCCGCCGCTTCGTCGAATGACCGCCGCACGGCGTTGGTCCGAGCCGTGGGTCGTGCACGAGGACGACGACCTGTTGGTGGTGGCCAAGCCCGCCGGGGTCAACACGCATCGTGCCGACGTCCACGCCCAGGACGGCATGTACGAGTGGGTGCAGCGCCAGCGCCCCGACGGGTCACTGTCGATTCTCCATCGTCTCGACAAGGTCACCTCTGGCGTTCTCGTGTTCGGCAAGACCGCCGATGCCAATCGTGCGCTGACGAAACAGTTCGAGGACCGGACGGTCGCCAAACACTACGAACTCCTCACCGCGACGAGCGGCGGGTCCTCCACGGCGCGGAGCGATGAGCCGATCGACGGAGCGGCGGCGTCGACGGACTTCGAGCGAGTCCGGTCGGGGAAGGCGTTCGACCGCCACGTCGCGTCGCCGCACTCGGGCCGCACCCATCAGGTTCGCCTCCACGCGGAAGCGCTGGGGCTACCGATCGCCGGTGACCTCGACCATGGCGGACGCGAGGCCGCTCGCGTCTTCCTGCATGCTCGCTCGATCGAGTTCGATCACCCGAACGGCGAGCGGACGACGTTCGTCGCCGACGTACCGCCGAGTTTCGACGCAACCGCTGCGGGCGCCGTCAGCGCCCGTGGTCCGGCCGCACGATTGTTGGCTGCACACGAGGCTCGGGTAGCGCTCTTCGACCCGAACGACACCGACGCCTACCAGTGGGTCGACCGACACCACGACGGATTCCCGGACCTTCGTATCGAGCGTCTGGGTCGCACCGCGCTGATCCTCGACTACCGCGACGGTGACGCGGAACTCCCGTCTGGTTGGGTGGACGCACTGCACGAGACGCTGGATCTCGACGCCGTCCACCATCTCCCCAAGCCGCGCGGCGGGGGAGGCGGCGTTGCCAGACGCGTGTCGGGAACGGGCGGCCCCCGATTCGGGGTGCGCGAACTCGGCGTGCAGTACCGGATCGACCTCGAGGCGAGTCCGACCTCGAGCGGTCTCTTCCTCGACCAGCGCGAGACGCGCCGCGACCTGCTCTCGTCCGACCTCGACGGGAAGACCGTCCTCAACACGTTCGCCCACACCGGTGCCCTGTCGGTGGCGGCCGCCCTGGCCGGCGCCGAGACGCTCACCCTCGACCTGTCGAAGCACTACCTCGACTGGGCGCGCGACAACCTGCGTGCCAACGATCTCGACCCCGAGGATCACGACTTCGTGTACGGCGACGCGCTCGATTGGATGGCTCGCTTCGCGAAGAGGGGGCGGACGTTCGACCGGGTGCTCGTCGACCCACCCACGTCGAGCACCGCACGCAAGGGGTCGAAGCGGTGGGTCGTCACCAAGGACCTCGACCAGCTCGTGTCACTCGCCGCCGAACTCTGCTCTCCCGGCGGAAGCGTCTACGTGTCGACGAACTCGCGGAAGATGACGTGGGAGCGTTTCGTCGGGCAGGTCGAGCGCGGTCTGCACTCCGCCGGCCGCATCGGCGTCATCGAACCGAGGACGTTGCCGCTCGACCACCGTTCGGGGCCGGGGGATCCTCCGTACCTGAAGGGCGCGTGGATCCGTCTGGACTGACGTCGTCGATGCCGGGGATGGCTGGCATCAATCCCCGCGATCGGCGAGCCCCGGCACGAGCCGCCATGACCCGCAGCGACACGACGGCGCCGCCGACGTACATCGATCCCTCGGCCACACAGGTCACGCACATGGGCGCGACGCTAGCCCGAGTCAGAAATCGGTCGGCTTCGGGGTGAACTCGTCCCAGTCGGGGCCGTCGCCCGAGCCGTCTGGCCTGTCGCTCGACGACACCTCGGGTGCGGGTGCGGGTGCGGGTGCGCCTGCGGGCTCCGGAGCGGGAGCGGCTGCGCCCGTGTTGCCTGCTTCGTGTTTCCCGGTGGGCCGGAGGCGGGGAACGAGTCGGCCGGTGACGACCGCGGCGGCGAGCAGCGTCGTCAGCGGGACGGCCGAGATGAGGCCGATGCTGCCGACGAGCGTCCGGATGACCTCGACGGCGACGATCTCGGAGGTGACCGACTCCGACAGACCGATGCCGACGTTCGAGTAGTAGAGGAGGAGGGGCAACGACGCACCGGCGTACGCGAGGACGAGCGTGTTGACGGTCGACGCGATGTGATCGCGACCGATGTGCACGCCCTCGCGGTACAGGTCGCGGATCGTGTAGTCGGGGTTCGCCTTTCGCAGTCGAGCCACCGCCGAGACCTGGGTGACGGTCACATCGTCGAGCACGCCGAGGCTGCCGATGATGATCCCGGCGAGCACCAGGCCTCGCAGGTCGATGCCCTCGGCGGAGACGAGGAGGAAGATCTGGTCCTCCTCGGCGACGCCCGAGATGTTCGCTGCAGCCGTGAAGAGTGCGCCGAGCGCGCCGGTGACGCCGAGCGCGGCCATGGTCCCGAGAAGGGCGACGGTCGTGGTGTCGTTCACCCCGTGGGCGAGGTAGAGCGCCGCGAACGCGATGATCGATGCGGCGACGAGCGCGACCGCCAACGGGGGTTTCCCGTCGAGCAGGGCTGGGAACGCGTAGGCGAGCAGCACGACGGCCGACACCGCGAGACCGGCCAGCGCCCGGAGTCCCTGGAACCGCCCGAGAAGCAGCACCGCGCCGACGAACAGCACGGCCAACAGGATCAGCGGTCGGGAGCGTTGGTAGTCGGCGAACGAGTACGCCAGTTCGCCCGTGTCGCCGAGTTCGAACTCGATGACCACGATCTCGTCACCGGCAGCGAAGTCCGGGGTTGCCGCTTGGGTCCCGGGGAAGCTCTGGAAACTGCCGGTGGCGCCGTCGTTCGGTCCGCTGGTGACCTCGATCACCACATCGAGGCACACCGCAGCGGCCGCACCGAAGTCGACGCCGGCGCAGTCGTTCTCCTCGAGGCCGACGATGGTGGCGTTCACCCGTTGGCCCTGGGCGCTCTGGCCCTCGGGTAGCGAGACACCATCGTCGGGCCACCAGGCCGCGAGGCCGGCGACCGTGAACACGGCCACGATCGCCACCACGATCCGTAGTACGCGTGCGACCGACGGCGCGGCGCGGAGGTCGTCGTGTGAATGGTCGTGCGAGTGCGCCACGGCTCCATCGTCGTGGCTCCGGAGGTGCGGGTGGTGGATCGCGATGTGGCAGCAGCGTTGCCATCTTGTGACTACGGTCCACCGAGGGGGCACCCGCGATTCGAGGAGAAGACGATGGACCGACGAACGTTCCTGCAGGGAAGCGGCGCGCTGATCGGTGGCGGCATGATCGCCGGCCCGTTCCAGGGGTTCGTGGCCCGCGCGGTCGGTGCGGCGCCGAAGCGTGCCGGGTACGGCTCGCTACGACCCGTGGCCGATCATCTCGACGGCGCGTTCCGTCTCGACCTGCCCGCGGGCTTCAACTACCGCAGCTTCCACCACACGGGTGGAGCGCTCACCTCGGGTGGGGCGATCCCGGGTCGTCACGACGGGATGGCCGCCTTCGCCGGCTCTCGCCGCAATCGGTACGTGTTGGTCCGGAACCACGAGGTCAACGGGCCGGTCGGCGCGTTCGGTGACCCGGCGACCGCGTACGACCCGCTCACCGGCGGTGGCACGATCACCGTCGAGGTCGACCGCCACGGCAACGTCGTGAACGATCAGGTGAGCCTCAACGGAACGCAGATGAACTGCTCTGGTGGCCGCACCCCGTGGGGTTCGTGGATCTCGGGCGAGGAGACGGTGAACGGCGACGACGTCGGATCCGACTTCACGGGTGCGCCCAACGACGGGCTCCGCAAGCACGGCTACCTCTTCGAGGTCCCGGCCGGCGGCGGTGCCGCCAGTGGGCCCATCACCGCAGCCGGCCGTTTCGCCCACGAGGCCGTCGCCATCGACCCGTCGACCGGAGCGGCGTACCTGACCGAGGACAACTTCGGGTTCCCGTCCGGCTTCTACCGCTACACCCCGCCGAACGATCCCATGGCAGACGGCCACCTCGCCGACGGCGGTGTGCTCGAGATGCTCGCGGTCGACGGTGCTCCGGGCGAGGATCTGTCCGATGCCGAGTCGGGGAACAGCTACGGCGTGACGTGGGTCGTCATCGACGACCCCGATCCGACGTTCGCTCCGGGCACGACCAACAACGAAGCGATCGTCGCGGTCGGCGACCAGGGCCGTGCGAAGGGCGCTGCGACGTTCTCTCGACTCGAGGGTGCCACCGAGCACGGCGGGATCGTCTACTTCGTCTCCACCCAGGGCGGTGCGACACCGCCGGGCGATTCGGCGCCGTCCGGGTTCGGAGACGGTCGTGGTCAGGTGTGGGCATACGACCCGCAGGCCTCGACGCTGACGTGTGTCTACGAGTCGCCGGGATCCGAGATGCTCGACCTCCCCGACAACGTGGTCGCCAGCGGATCCGGTTCGCTGGTGCTGTGTGAGGACGGGTCGGGCGACAACTTCCTGCGGGGGCTGACGCCCGCCGGCGACTTGTTCACGTTCGCCCGCAACGCCGACCCCGACCAGGTCGGACAGGAGTTCGCCGGCGCGACGTTCAGCCCCGACGGCAAGACCCTGTTCGTGAACATCCAGTCGGGCTCGGGCTACTCGGTCGCCATCTGGGGGCCGTGGGCCCGGGGAGCCTTCGGCGGATGAGAGTCGTCGTCTGTCAGCAGTTCGGTCCGCCCGAAGACCTCGTCGTCGAGGAGCGTCCGGAGCCCTCGCCGGGCCCGGGCCAGGTGCTCGTCGACGTGAAGGCGGCCGCGGTCACGTTTCCCGACACGTTGATGCTCGAGGACAAGTATCAGTTCAAAGCCGACCTCCCCTACGTCCCCGGTGGCGAGGTTGCGGGCGTGGTGGCTGCGTTGGGCGAGGGCGTCGACTCGCTCGCCGTCGGCGACCGGATCGTCGGCGGGGTGGGAGTCACGGGCGGGTTCGCCGAGAAGGTCGTGTTGCCCGCCGCCGGTGCCCGCGAACTCCCCGACTCGGTGGGCTTCGCCGAGTCGACCGGGCTCAACTACGCGTACGGCACCAGCCTCTACGGCCTGAAGTACCGGGGCGACCTGCAGGCCGGCGAGACGCTGTTGGTGCTCGGCGCCGGCGGCCAGGTGGGTCTGTCGGCCGTCGAGCTCGGCAAACACATGGGTGCCCGCGTGATCGCTGCGGCGTCGAGTCAGGACAAGCTCGACCTCTGTCGCGACCGGGGCGCCGACGAGACGATCGAATACTCGACCGAGGATCTCAAGGCGCGCGCCAAGGAACTGACCGGTGGCGCGGGCGTCGACGTGGTCTACGACTGCGTCGGTGGCGAGTACGCAGAGCCAGCGCTCCGGGCGATCGCGTGGGAGGGCCGCTTCCTGGTCATCGGGTTCACCGCCGGGATCCCGTCGCTGCCGCTCAACCTCACCCTGTTGAAGAGCTGCCAGGTCGTCGGCGTGTTCTACGGCGCCATGGTCGCCAAGCAGCCGGACCTGGCTCGTTCCGTCAGCGACGAACTGATCGAGTTGGTGGCGTCGGGAGCGATCAATCCGCACGTGTCCGAGCGCTACCCGCTCGATCGTGCCGGCGAAGCGTTGCGGTCGCTGATGGACCGGACGGCGCTCGGAAAGGTCGTCGTCGAACCCTGACCGGTGCTGTGGACCGTCGCGCGACGACCGACGCAACCCGTCGATGACCCCGTAGCGTCGGATCATGGCCATCGCTGCGATCGAACTCGGGCACCGCCTCGCCGACGAGCTCCCCGAGCTCGCCCTCGACTGGAAGGCGACGCCTGTCCCGGCGCCGGCGATCGTCGTCGCCAACTCGCCGCTCGCGTCCGAGCTCGGGATGGACCCCGAGTGGCTCCTGTCCGACGAAGGCGCCGCCGTCCTCGCCGGCAACGAGGTGCCGGAGTCGGCCCGTCCCGTGGCCATGGCGTATGCCGGCCACCAGTTCGGCAACTACTCGCCCCGCCTCGGCGACGGCCGGGCGCTCCTGCTCGGCGAGCTCGTCGGACCCGACGGATCGATCCGCGATCTCCACTTGAAGGGCACCGGCCGCACGCCGTACGCCCGCGGTGGCGACGGACGGGCGATGCTCTCGTCGATGCTGCGTGAGTTCGTCCACTGCGAGGCGATGCATGCGCTCGGCATCCCGACGACTCGCGCGTTGGCCGTGGTCACGACAGGCGAAGCGGTGCAGCGCAGTCGGGTCGAACCCGGAGCGGTACTGGCGCGGGTCGCGGCGTCGCACCTGCGGGTCGGCACCGTCGAGTACGCCCGCTGGCTCGACGATGGCGAACACCTCGCCGCGTTGGTCGAACACGCCATCGCCCGCCACTGCCCCGATGCCGCCGACGCCGAGCGTCCGGCGCTCGCGCTGCTCGCGCACACCGTCGAGGTGCAGGCCGACCTCATCGCCCAGTGGATGAACGTCGGCTTCATCCACGGCGTGATGAACACCGACAACACGACGCTGTCGGGCGAGACCATCGACTTCGGGCCGTGCGCCTACATGGATCGCTTCGACCCGAAGACCGTCTTCAGTTCGATCGACCACGCCGGCCGCTACGCCTACGGCAATCAGCCCGCCATCGCCCAGTGGAACCTCACCCGCATGGCCGAGGCGCTCCTTCCGGTCCTCGACGACGACCGCGACACGGCGGTCGCGCTGGCGACCGAGGTGCTCGAGGGGTTCGTCCTCCGCTACCAGGCGTCGTGGGCTGCGGGCATGGCCGCCAAGCTCGGGCTCTCGTCGGTCACCGCCGATTCCCACGGCGATCTCTTCGACGGTCTCCTGACGCTGCTCGCCGCGGCTCGCGCCGACTACACGTCGACGTTCCGCATCCTGGCCGCCTCGCTGCGGGGCCAGGATGCTCCGCTGCGAGCGTCTTTTCCCGACCACGTCGTCGAACTCGACGACTGGCTGGCGGCGTGGCACGCCGCGCTGGGCGACGCCGATCTCTCGACGGCGGCGGACGCCATGGACGCCGTCAACCCGGTCTACGTCCCCCGCAACCACCTGGTCGAAGCGGCCCTCGACGCCGCCGCAGTCGACGGCGACCTGACCGTGTTCCAGACGCTGCTCGAACACGTCACCCATCCCTTCGAGGAACGCCCCGGCAGCGAAGCGATGGCCGCCCCCGCACCCGACGACTTCGCCGAGGACTACATCACCTTCTGCGGCACCTGAGTCCGGCAGCACGTTTGCGGAAGGTCGTTGCGAGATTGCGGCCGCGACACTAATGTAGAGATGTATCTACATGGAGGCTCGATGGCAACGCAGATCAGCAGCAGGGAGTTCAACCAGGACACCAGTGGAGCGAAGAAGGCCGCGGACGCCGGGCCGGTGTACATCACCGACCGAGGGCGGCCCGCTCACGTGCTCCTCACCTTCGATGCGTACGAGACGCTGATCGGCAAGCACCGCGTTCTCGAACTGCTCGCCGAGCCAGTCGGCGTCGAAGACATCGACTTCTCTTCGCCACGTAGTCGCGACGTCGCCGTGCCAGCCCGTCTCGACTGATGTTCGTTCTCGACACGAATGTCGTCTCGGAACTGAGAAAGGTTCGGTCCGGGAAGGCCAACGCTGGCGTGGCCGAGTGGGCAACCCGAGTGCACTCCGCCGAGATGTTCGTCTCCGTCATCACGATGCACGAGCTCGAACACAGCGTTCTGCTCATGGAGCGATCAGACCCAGACCAAGGCGCCATGTTGCGAGCTTGGCTGGACGAAAGCGTGGCCGCAGCGTTCGTCGACCGAGTGCTGCCCGTTGACGAGGACGCGGCGGGTCGCGCCGCTGCGCTGCATGTTCCTGACCCCGCGCCATTCCGCGATGCGCTCATCGGCGGCACTGCCTTGAGTCGTGGAATGACCGTGGCGACGCGCGATCTCAAGGACTTCGAGCGATTCGACGGCCTAGGAGTTCTCAACCCCTGGAGCTGACGGCTCCCTGGGCTCGGATTTGTCCCGGCTGGTCGGCGTCCCAATCTGCCTGATCGCGCCGGTGGGGCATACGTCGGCCGCCGCACAGATCGCCGCCGTCCAGCGGTAGCTGCGGCTCTCCAGCCACGAGTTCATTCAAGCGGTCGAACTCCGTGGCTCCGTGTTCGGCCGCGAGGTGTGATGGACGGGTGGCGAGAATCCGTGCATGAGCGAGAGGTCGTGGCCGGGGCTGTCTACGAACGGTTGCGAGGCCGTCGAAGAACCGGCACTTCTTGGTGCGGCAACCTTCAGCTCCATTCTCGACGTCGTGGGCGTCGGCCCCCGACGCCTCACACGTCGAGTTCAGACACGGCAGGTCGACGGGCCCGTCCCGAGGTGCCGTTCTCTGGTGTAGCGGAGTTGGCAGATCTCGCTGTCAGTCCTCACTGATCGACACGGCCGGGCGATCGGTGTGCCCTTTCGGCCACCCACCTGTCACACCTTGCTGCCGAACTCAGCGGCATCGGAGTCCGAGATCAGGATCACGTGGATAGCGTCGGTCCGTGCCTTCCCGGACCACGCCGCTGCGACTGTCGATGCTCGATCTGGCATTGGTGCGCCGAGGCCAACGCCCACGCGACGCCTTCGAGGCGTCGGTCACGATGGCCCGGGCCGCAGAGGCCAACGGCTACGAACGGATCTGGTACGCCGAGCACCACAACATGGGGTCGATCGCGTCGGCGGCGCCGGCGGTGCTGATCGCCCACGTCGCCGCCCACACCTCGACGATCCGGCTCGGGTCGGGTGGCGTCATGTTGCCCAACCACTCGCCGCTGGTGATCGCCGAACAGTTCGGCACCCTCGCCGAGCTGCACCCTGGTCGCATCGATCTCGGCCTCGGTCGCGCGCCCGGCACCGACCAGGTCACGTGGCGGGCGTTGCGTCGCGATCCGGCGGCCGCCGAACGGTTCCCGCAGGACGTGCAGGAGCTGCAGGGTTTCCTACGCGGCGAGAGCCTCGTCCCGAAGGTGAAGGCACACCCGGGTGCGGGGACCGACGTGCCGCTGTACATCCTCGGCTCGTCCTTGTTCGGCGCCCAGCTCGCCGCTCATCTCGGCCTTCCCTACGCGTTCGCCAGCCACTTCGCGCCGCAGGCGCTGCGCGAGGCCGTGGCGCGCTACCGACACGAGTTCAAACCGTCCGATCAGCTCGCCGAGCCCTACGTCATCGCCGGCGCGAACGCCGTCGCCGCCGAGAGCGAGGACGACGCGCAGGCCGAGCTCGAGCGGGTCGTCCGTTCGCGTGTTGCCCGCTTCCTCGTGAAGGACCGCGAGCTGAGCGACGAGCAGATCGACCAACTCGTCGCCAGCCCGCAAGGTCAGCAGGTCGTCGGGATGATGCGCTACACGTTCGCCGGCACGGGCTCGCAGGTGGCCGACCAACTCCGCGATTTCGCGGTGCAGGCCGACGCCGACGAGATCATGCTGACGTTCGCCTCCGCCGACGTCGACGACCGCGTGCGGTCGATCGAACTCGTCGCCGAGGCAGCGGCTTCCTAGATGGTCGGCCCGGGGCGACCCGGGCCGTGGGCGTCGTTGCCGGCCATGTCGGCGTTGGCGCGAGCATCGGCCATGAGTGACGCGACCACGTCGGTCATCGCCGTCGGGTCATCGGGGTTCTGCGCGGTCGGGCCCTTGTGCCACGACTCGGCGATGGCGATCTCGCTGCCGTGGACCTGGAACACGCGTCCGGTCACGTTCTTCGACAGCG
>JAPKDO010000422.1 GCA_028822535.1 Acidimicrobiales bacterium | reverse complement strand
CGGTGAGAAGCAGCTCGTCTCGCTGGGCCGTGCTGCGCTCGCCGCGCCCGAGATCCTCGTGCTCGACGAGGCCACGTCGTCACTCGATCCGGGCACCGAGGCCGTGGTCGAGGAGGCCATGGAACGCCTCGCCGCCGGCCGGACCACGATCGTCATCGCCCACCGGCTGACGACGGCGGCTCGTGCCGATCGCGTCGCCGTGGTGTCGGGCGGCAGCCTGGCCGAGGTGGGGACGCACGACGAGCTCATCGCCGCCGACGGGCACTACGCCGCCCTGTTCGCCGCTTGGGCCGGCGGTCAGCCCGTCTGATCGGCTGGCCCGAGGGTTCTCGGGCGCTCGCCGTGGGCATCGGCGGATGCAATTAGTAAGGTGTGCATAGGAGAAATTCGTCCGCAACCTGATGCATGGAGGCCCCCGTGGCCGTCACTGATCTCGATCTCGGCAAGTACAAGCTCGGCTGGTCCGACGAAGAGGACTACGTCTTCAAGCCCAAGAAGGGCCTGAACGAGGAGATCATCCGCGAGATGTCGTGGATGAAGGGCGAGCCGGACTGGATGATCAACCTCCGGATGAAGTCCTACAACCACTTCCTGAAGCGGCCGATGCCGAACTGGGGTGGGGACATGTCGGAGATCTACTTCGACGACATCTTCTATTACATCAAGCCGACCGACAAGCAGGTCGACGCCTGGGACGAGCTCCCGGATTCGGTCAAGGACACCTACGAGAAGCTGGGTATCCCCGAAGCCGAGCGCAAGTACCTCGCGGGCGTCACCGCCCAGTACGAATCCGAGGTCGTCTACCACAAGAACCGAGAGGACCTCGAGAAGCAGGGCGTCCTGTTCACCGACATGGACACCGCACTGCGCGAGTACCCCGAGCTGGTCAAGCAGTACTTCGGCAAGACGATCCCGCCGAACGACAACAAGTTCTCGGCCCTCAACACCTCGGTCTGGTCGGGTGGCTCGTTCATCTATGTCCCGCCGGGCGTCGAGGTCGAGATGCCGTTGCAGGCCTACTTCCGGATCAACGCCGAGAACATGGGCCAGTTCGAGCGGACGCTGATCATCGCCGACGAGGGTTCCAAGGTCCACTACATCGAGGGCTGCTCGGCCCCGACGTACACCACCGACTCGCTGCACTCGGCCGTGGTCGAGATCATCGTCAAGCCCCACGCCCGCGTCACCTACACGACCATCCAGAACTGGTCGAACAACGTCTTCAACCTGGTCACCAAGCGTGCCCGGGTCGAAGAGGGCGGCCACATGGAGTGGATCGACGGCAACATCGGTTCGCGCCTCACCATGAAGTACCCGGCCGTCTGGCTCGTGGGCCCCAAGGCCTCGGGCGAGGTGCTCTCCGTCGCCTACTCGGGCGAGGGCCAGCACCAGGACACCGGCGCCAAGATGGTCCACGCCGCTCCCGAGACCACGTCGAAGATCGTCTCGAAGTCGATCTCCAAGGACGGCGGCCGCACCTCGTACCGCGGTCTGGTCCGGGTCGAGGACGACGCCTACGGCTGCAAGAGCCACGTCCAGTGCGACGCGCTCATCCTCGACGACCACTCGGTCAGCGACACCTACCCCTACATGGAGGTCGGTGCTCGCGACGCCGTCATCGGCCACGAGGCCACGGTCTCCAAGGTCGCCGACGAACAGCTCTTCTACCTGCGCTCGCGCGGGCTCACCGAAGAGCAGGCCATGGGCATGATCGTCAACGGCTTCATCGAGCCTGTCACCCGCACGCTCCCCATGGAGTACGCCGTCGAGTGGTCCCGCCTGATCGAACTCCAGATGGAGGGCTCGGTCGGCTGAGCCGTTCGTCGGCCCTCAGCGCTTCGCTGCGCCGAGGATCAAGAACGGTGGGCGATCGCGCTCGCCGGCCCATTCCGGGTGGGCGTCGACCTGGTCGGTCGACGGTCCCCACTCCTCGAGATGGGTGAGCGTCAACCCTGCGTCGAGGATCGCCTGGACGTACGTGCCGATGGTCCGGTGTTGCTTGACGACCCCCTCGACGAACCAGTCGGTGGTACGAGCGCCCTCGTCGAGGTAGCGATCGAGGGGCCAGATGAGGCCGGAACCGCCCTGCGTGAACGCGGGTCGTGATGGTGCACTGAAGATCGGGTGCTCGACGGTCGTGACGAACGTGCCTCCTGGCGTGAGTGCGTCGCCGATGCGCTGGATCAACTCGGGGAGTCGCTCGACGTAGTGCAGGGCGAGTGCGCTGTAGACGACGTCGAACGTTGCGGTGTCGAATCGCACGTCCTCCAGGTCGGCTCGCCGGTACTCGATGCGTGTGTTGTCGTGCCGGCGGGCTTCGTCGAGCATGGCCTCGCTCACATCGATGCCGTCGACAGTCGCTGCGCCTTGGTCGACGGCCCATCGACAGAACCACCCGAACCCGCAGCCGAGGTCGAGCACCCGCTTGCCGGCGACGTCGGGAACGAGCGCCCGGACCGACGGCCACTCGGGCGCGCCCTCGAGACCGTCGATCGAGCGGGGGAGTGTGCGGTACCCGGCGAGGAACTCCGGATCGTCGTAGATGTTCTGGGTCACGGCCCCCATGATGTCGGAGTTCCTGTCACCCCTGGTGAGGAGAATGGGGTGCATGACCGGTCCCGCCTCCTATGCCCGTGACGCCGATGTCGC
>JAPKDO010000421.1 GCA_028822535.1 Acidimicrobiales bacterium | reverse complement strand
CTCGCCGGCCTGGATCGGGCGGCGCTGGCGCTTGTTCCGCCCGATCGGCTGCTGCGGCCACTCGCTTCGCTCGCCGGCCTGGATCGGGCGGCGCTGGCGCTTGTTCCGCCCGATCGGCTGCTGCCCTGGTCCTAATCGGTCGGGGTCGCCGAGCGGGTGTCGGCGACGTTCTCCTGACCGAGCTCGATCAGTCGGGTGACCTCGGCGCCGTCGATGGTCTCGCGCTCGAGCAGCGCCCGGGCGACGAGGTCGAGACCGTTGCGATGCTCGTGCAGGGTGTCTCGACACCGTTGCTCCTGCTCGCGCAGGATGCGTTCGACCTCTTCGTCGATGACGCGGGCGGTGTCGTCGGAGTACTCGCGTGAGCTCATGAGGCTGTCGCCGAGGAACACCTGGCCGTTGCTGCCCCAGGCCTGCGGGCCGATCTTCGACGACATGCCCCACTCGCGGACCATCTTCGTCGCCAACTCGGTCGATCCGACGAGGTCGTTGTTTGCCCCCGTCGAGTACACGCCGTAGATCGTCTCTTCGGCGATTCGGCCACCCATGCGGACGACGAGGCTGTCCTCGATGTAGTCCTGGCGGTGGATGTGACGTTCCTCGGCGGGGAGCTGCTGGGTCACGCCGAGGGCCATGCCGGTCGGCAGGATCGTGACCTTGTGGACAGGATCGGCGTGTTCGAGCACGGCGGCGCAGACGGCGTGGCCGGCCTCGTGATAGGCGATGACCTCCTTCTCCTCGCCGGAGAGCGCCATCGAGTCGCGCCGCTGGCCCATGAGGACACGGTCGCGAGCCTGCTCGAAGTGCTGCATGTGGATGCGGTCGCTGCCGCCGCGCACGGCGTACAGGGCCGCCTCGTTCACGAGGTTGGCGAGGTCGGCGCCGGACATGCCGGGGGTACCCCGTGCGACCGTCGTGAGGTCGACGTCGTTGCCGAGCATCTTGTTCTTGGTGTGGACCTTGAGGATCGCCATGCGCTCGTCGAGTTCGGGGAGCGGCACGACGACCTGGCGGTCGAAGCGTCCGGGGCGCAGCAGTGCGGGGTCGAGGATGTCGGGACGGTTGGTGGCCGCCATCATCACGATGCCCTCGGTGGCCTCGAAGCCGTCCATCTCCGACAGCATCTGGTTCAGCGTCTGCTCACGTTCGTCGTG
The DNA here is from genome assembly GCA_028822535.1 of Acidimicrobiales bacterium. Lineage (GTDB taxonomy): Bacteria > Actinomycetota > Acidimicrobiia > Acidimicrobiales > Salinilacustritrichaceae > Salinilacustrithrix. The sequence continues at coordinate 1,498 of JAPKDO010000421.1, read as the reverse complement.
ACCGCCGCCGAGACCGGCGCCTCGCTTGCGACCGATCGAGTCGATCTCGTCCACGAAGATGATGGCCTTGCCGGCCTTCTTCGCCGTCTGGAACAGGTCGCGCACGCGGCTGGCGCCGACGCCGACGAACATCTCCATGAAGTCGGAGCCCGTGACCGACATGAACGGCACGTCGGCCTCGCCGGCGACCGCCCGGGCGATGAGGGTCTTGCCGGTTCCGGGAGGACCGACGAGCAGCACGCCCTTCGGGATGCGGGCGCCGATCTCGGCGAACTTCTCCGGGTGGCGGAGGAAGTCGACGACCTCCGTGACCTCCTGTTTCACGCCCTCGTAGCCGGCGACGTCGTCGAACGTCGTCCCCGGGCGCTCGGTGTCGTAGGTCTTGGCCTTCGAGCGCCCGATGTTCATGACGCCGCCCATCTGGCCCTGGGCTCGTCGCTGCATCCAGATGAAGAAGCCGATGAACAGGCCGAACAGGATGATGTAGGGGAGGATCGAAGCCAGGAAGCTCGGCTGCGAGGTCTGGTAACTGACCTCGACGTCGTTGTCGCGGAGGAGCTGGAGGTCGGACTCCGGGATGCCGCCGTCGAGGGGGCCGGTCGTGGAGAACTTCGTGTCGTCGTCGAGGACGCCGTCGATCCCGCCGTCGTTGTTCTCGATCGTGACCTCGGCGACGTCGCCGGCGAGGACCTTCTGGCGGAAGTCGCTGTAGGTCAGGCTCTCGGACGAGTCGCCGGGGAACAACCCGGCGACGGTGAACCCGAGGATGAGGACACCGAGGAGGACCCAGATCGACCAGCGGGGCAGGCCGCCCAGGAACCCGGATCGGCCCCCGCGGCCCCCCGGGCCGCCACTGGGCTCGCGCCCGGCGGGCGGGGGCGGTGGTGGCGGAGACTGCGGTTGCATGCGACAAGGATACGGGCGGAGCGGCCGTATCACCGACCGGCCCGGACGGCGTCGATACGATCGAGGACCGTGAGCGCCAGCTGTAGCCGACCGGGGTGCCAGCGGAATCCGACCGCGACCCTCACGTACGAGTACTCGTCGAGCACTGCGACGATCGGCGTCCTCGCCACGCCGCACCCCATGCAGTACGACCTGTGCGACCTGCACACCGACCGGTTGTCGGTCCCGAACGGGTGGGCGCTGATCGACGAGCGGGTGACCGCGCCCGTCGTCGACCTCCGCGACCGATTCGCGTCCTGAGGCAGTCCACGAACGCTGCTGTCGGAACGCTCGATCGGTCGATGGACCGGACCCGGGTGGGGCAGCGACGTCGCCCTAGCCTGTCCCGGTGACCTCGATCGATACGCCGACGGCGCCCGACACCGCGTCACCTTCGTGGGGGCTCCCGGACCTCGCCGTCGCGTTCGTCGTCGCTCAGGTCGCATCGGCGATCGGGATCGCGCTGCTCATCTCGTCGAAGGGCATCGCCGCGGCGGACTTCTCGACGGAGCAACCGCACGTCCCCTCAGCTTCGTCCTCTCGGACGGCGATG
>JAPKDO010000420.1 GCA_028822535.1 Acidimicrobiales bacterium | reverse complement strand
AGGACCGGCTCGGCGCCGCCGCCGACGACGTGTACCGCGAGTCGATGGACGCCGCCCGTATCCGCGCAACGTTCCTGCCGGCGCTGCAGCTGCTCCCCAACGTCGGCCTGATCACCGTGCTCGGCATCGGCGGCCACCGTGTCGTCGACGGGGCGATCTCGCTCGGCTCGCTGGTCGCATTCAACTTCTACCTGATCCTGCTGATCTGGCCGTTGCGCATGTTGGGCATGATCATCGCCAACGGCCAGCGTGCGTCGGCCGCCGCTCAGCGCGTGGCCGAGGTGCTGTCGACCGACCCGGTCGTCGTCGACTCACCGGATGCCCGCCCGCTCCCGTCCGGTCGGGGCGAGATCCGGTTCGACGCGGTCGACTTCGCCTACGGCCGTGAGGACGGCACGGGCGCCCCGATCCCGGTCCTCGACGGTTTCGACCTCCACGTCGAGGCCGGTACGTCCGTCGCCCTCGTCGGCGCCACCGGATGCGGCAAGTCCACGGTCGGTCGACTCATCCCGCGGTTCTACGATGTCGACTCCGGCACCGTCCGTATCGACGGGCTCGACGTCGCAGAAGCGTCGGTGGCCGAGCTGCGCCGCTCGGTGGGGATCGTGTTCGAGGAGACGTTCCTCTTCTCCGACTCGATCGCCGCCAACATCGCGTTCGCCGACCCCGAGGCATCGCAGGAATCCATCGAGCGAGCCGCCCGCCTCGCCGGTGCGCACGACTTCATCGCCGACCTCGAACACGGCTACGACTCGGTGATCGGTGAGCGCGGGTACTCGCTGTCGGGCGGTCAGCGGCAACGGATCGCCATCGCACGCGCGGTACTCGCCGAACCTCGCGTCCTCATCCTCGACGACGCGACCTCGTCGGTCGACCCCACGAAGGAACACGAGATCCGCGACGCTCTCGGCGTGGTGATGGAAGGTCGCACGACGATCGTCATCGCCCACCGACCGGCGACGATCGCGCTCGCCGATCGAGTCGTGCTGCTCGACCAGGGACGGGCGGTCGCGGCGGGCACGCACGACGAACTGCTCGCCACGAACGAGCGGTACCGCGAGGTCCTCGCTGCGGCCGCCGGCCCCGCCGAAGACGACACGGAGGTGCCGGTCTGATGTGGATGGGCGCCGGTGTCGACGAGGACGACAAACTCGATCGCGACGCAGCCAAGACGATCCTGCGACGCACCTACGGGATGCTGCGCCCGCACCGACGTCGCATGGTGGTGGCCGGCGTGCTCGCCGCGCTGTTCACCATGGGCACGCTCGCCGGCCCGCTGCTGGTGCGGACGGGTATCGACGACGGCATCAAGGTCGGCGACCGCACGGTCATCAACCAGGTCGTCGTCGCCTACATCGTCATCGCCGTCCTGTCGTACTTCGTGTACCGCGCCCAGGTCGTCGCCATCTCGCGCCTCGGCGAGGACTTCCTCAAGGCACTCCGGCTCCGGCTCTTCGACCACCTCCAAAAGCTGTCGATGCCGTTCTACGACCGCGAGAAGGCGGGCGTCGTCGTCAGTCGCATGACGTCCGACATCGACTCGCTGTCGGAACTGGTCCAGATGGGCCTGTTGATGTTCGTGTCGAACGCGCTACTGCTCGCGGTCTCGGTGGTCGTGCTCGGTGTCGTGAGTTGGAAGCTGCTCCTGCTCTGCCTCCTGGCGCTCCCCCCGGTCATCCTCGCCAGCCGGAAGTTCCAGCGCGACTCCAACATCGCCTACCTCGACGTCCGCGACGGCATCGGCGCCACGCTGTCGCAGCTCCAGGAGGGCATCTCCGGCGTCCGGGTCGTGCAGGCCTTCGCCCGCGAGGACGTCGAGTCGACCCGGTTCGAGCGGCGGAACCGCCGCCTGTTCGACGCCCACATGAAGTCGGTGAAGATCTCGGCCTGGTACCTGCCGGTCATCGAGATCGCCGGACTGGGCACGACCGCGGCCGCCGTCGGCGTCGGCGGTTGGTGGGTCCACCAGGGCGATCTCACCATCGGCACTGTCACGTTCTTCGTGCTCACGCTGTCGAACCTGTTCGAGCCGATCCAGCAGCTCAGTCAGCTGTTCAACATGGTCCAGTCCGCCGGTGCTGGGCTGAAGAAGGTGTACGAGCTGCTCGACACCGACGTGGACGTTCCCGAGCGGCCGGGTGCGGTCGACCTGCCCGGCGCCCCCGGCGTCGGAGGAAGCGCCAGCGCCGACGTCGGCAGGGAGCCGACGCGTGCGAGGCGACCGCAAGAGCCCGGTGCGATCGAGGTCCGCGACCTCGCGTTCTCGTACCTCGACGGCACCGAGGTGCTGTCGGGCGTCGACCTCACGATCACGGCAGGGGAGCGCATCGCTCTCGTGGGACCGACCGGGGCCGGGAAGTCGACGCTGGCCAAGCTCATCGCCCGCTTCTACGACCCGACCGCCGGGAGCATCACGATCGGCGGTGTCGACCTCCGTGATGCCACCCATGACTCGCTTCGACGGACGATGGCCGTGGTGCCCCAGGAGGGGTTCCTCTTCAACGGGACGTTGGCCGACAACATCCGCCTCGCTCGCCCTGATGCCACCGACGACGAGGTCGCCGCCGCCATGGAGAGCATCGGCATCCTCGATCGCTTCGCCGATCTGCCCGAGGGCCTGGCCACCGAGGTGCGTGAGCGAGGCAGTCGTTTCTCC
>JAPKDO010000419.1 GCA_028822535.1 Acidimicrobiales bacterium | reverse complement strand
CGCGATCCGGCGTCACACGCGCCAAGTACAACGCGTTGCGATCTCGGGAGTATCCGGTGTTGAAGGTCACGTGCACGTCGCCGTCGAGGACACACAGCTTCGGGTCGGCCACGGTTTCGATCCCCTCCTCGCCGAAGTGCGCGGACAGGGAGATGAGTTCGCTGCGCCTTGGTCCGATCGACAGCAAGTACGCGTCGAAGGGGCCATGCCCACCGACGGAAGATGCTCGGAATGTGATGTGCGTGGTGCCGGAGACCGTCGCGATGCTCGGATTGAAGACGTTGGTGAGTCCGTGCTCGCTCGTCGCCTCCCGGACCGTCGACGCGACGACCGACTCGTGCCGTCGGAGTTGCAGCGGCCGCACAACGATCAACGACCTCGAAGGCGCTGCCAGGCCCGGGCCAGCCGGGAGCGGATTGCACGCCCGACGAATCTCGGGGTGATCCGTCGTCTGGCACGTGACTGCGGATCTCCGTGGTACTGGTCGTGCAGCGGCCTCGGAAGAAGCGAGGCAGGTCGGCCCATCCAAGCCTGCACCGCTCGCCAGTCCTGTTCCTTCACGGCAGGCGCTCCCGTGAAGTGAACCACGAACACGTCGTCCCACTGGCCGTCGAGGACATCGACCGTTCGGCTGTTGAAGTGATCGTGCGGGTGCAGATCGAACTGGCCGGTGAACGTGGTCTTCAACAGGTACGTCATCGCGTCCTGATCGCCGTTGGTGAAGAAGCCGAGTTCGGGCGTCCACCAGTCTCGAACTGCATCGAGGTCCATGGCTTCCGTCTCGATGAGGAATGACCGTGCCCGTTCGTCGCAGCGCAGAGCGAACTGACCCGAACTGATGAATGTCTTCAGGCTCTTGTTCGTCGGGCTCGCGCAGATCGAGAGGAACGCATCCTCGGTCGGGAGTGCGTGATCGAGCGAGCGCTCGGTGTCCAGGAAGAACGCGTCATCGTCGATCCAGAAGATGTAGTCGAACAAGTCGAAGTAGCTGAGGAGGTACCTGAGCTTGTTCATGTAGGGGTTGCGTGCGCCGGTCGGCCAGTTGCAGTGGATGTACGTGTAGCCATGGAGGTCGCAGTACGCTTTGTGGTTCGTCGGCGACTCGAAGCGCGTGCTCGGGAACCGGCCGGATACGACACCGATGCGCTGCATCGCCGTACACTACTTTGCTGCACGCTGACCAGAGATCGAGGTGCGGAACTCGGATGATCGACGGTGAGTGGTCGCATCCGCTTCCAGCCCCAGGGTGCACGATTGCCGTGAGTGTGGTGCTGCCAGTACGCGATCGGGCAGACCGGCTGGGCGGGTGCATCCAGTCGGTGTTGGCCCAGGACGTCCCACTCGAACTGATCGTCGTCGACGACGGATCGACGGACGACTCTGCTTCGGTCGCTGAGGATCTCGCCGACGATCGGGTCACGGTGTTGCGGCTCGCAGAGAGCATTGGAGCAGCGGAGGCGCGAAACATCGGCCTGCGGATCGCACGAGCGCCCCTGGTCGCCTTCATCGACAGTGACACATGGTGGCCGCCAGGTCGGCTGGCGCTTCACTGCGACCACCTCGTCGCGTCGCCGGAGTCTGTGGTCGCGGTGTACGGCGAGAGCGTTCTCCTGCGCTCGGGAACGGAGATCCAGAGGGTCCCCGGACATAGGGACACCGTGCGGGACGGTGATCTGCGGCACGTCCTCGCTCGGTACAACATCATCGACCTACCGAGCGCCCTGTTGCGGACTCGGTCGGTCCGCTCAGCCGGTGGGTTCGACCCCAATCTCCGCCGATTCCAGGACTGGGATCTGTTCTTGACACTGTCGAGGACTGGTGAGTTTCGATTCGTTCCCGGTGTTGCCGTCACCGGCACCGACGGACCAGACCGCATCTCTCGGGACGTCGAGGCCCAGTACGAGGCCCTTCGCGTCCTAGTCGGTCGTCACCGGAGTCTCTTCGCGCTCCGCCCTCGCGAGCGGTTCGCCTACGGTCTCCAGCTCGTCAAGAGGTCGCGGGGGATGCGGCGGGTGCTCGACGTCAGTCGTCTTGCCCGCTGGTTGATCTCGAACCCCGCCGTCGTCCTGGTCCCCGTGCAACAGCTCCGTGGTCGGTCACCAGTGAGGAGGGTGTCGTGACCTTCGATCCTCGGTGTTCTGTGGTCATTCCGGTGCGGGACGACCCCCGGTTGGACATGGCCGTCAGTTCTGTTGTCGATCAGCAGGGGTTGTCGACGCCGGCTGAGGTGATCGTCGTGGACAACGGGTCTCGCGAGCCGGTGACGAACCGGTGGGGTCCTGGCGTTCGCGTGCTGAGCGAGCGTCGCCCGGGTTCGTATGCTGCGAGGAACGCCGGAGTCCTCGCTTCGACGGGTGAGGTGATCGCGTTCCTGGACAGTGACTGTGTCGCCACGCCGACATGGATTCGAAACGGGGTGGCGGGGTGCGCTCGCGACTCCATCGCCGTCGGTACGGTTCGGGTGTCGACGAGGTCCGACCCGACCCTGGCGGAGCGGTTCGACGTCGAGTACGCATTCCCGCAGGATGCATACTTCGCCGAAGGCTGGGGCGTGACCGCGAACCTCTTCGTGGGTCGGGGCGTGTTCGACGAGGTCGGGCTGTTCGACAAGGAGCTCTTGTCGGGCGGCGACCGTGACTTCTGCCTCCGCGCCCGTGACCGAGGGGTCG
>JAPKDO010000080.1 GCA_028822535.1 Acidimicrobiales bacterium | reverse complement strand
CTCCGGCCTCCAACAGTTGCTTCATCGTGGCGACGGCCACGGGTACTCCTCTTGTTGCCCCTCGGTTCGACTGCCGACGGGCCGGCGCACCGACCGGAGCCGACGCGACCGTGGGGTGACCCGACGGGAGGATTGGTTGCTTGCAGGTGGCACAGACGGGTGTCCGGGCCGATCGGACAGTGTAGGGAAGGGCCGCCGCTCGCGGAAACCGCCTACAGGGCGAACAGCAGCGAGACGGGCCCGACGACGGCATCTTGACCGAACGAGATCGCCTCGGGGACGAATGCGTCGGCGATCTGAGCGCCGACCCCCCGGCACCCGGGCGGTCGGCCGTCGAGTGCGAGCGCGAGTTCGCGGGTGGTGTCGGCATGGCCCGGGAGCGCGTCGTGGGCCTGGGGCCCGAACAAGCCCACCATGGCCGCCGGATGACCGTCGACGCTGGTCTTGTCGCCCGTGACGACCAGGTCGCCTGTCGCCCCGATGGTGCGCAGGTCCACGCCCTCCGGGACCCCGTCCCGCCACAGTTCCAGCACGAGTTCGGATGTCTCGGCCATCTGTGCGACCGACGTCGCCTGCGAGTCCACACCGCCGTCGGTCACCAGCGTCAAGGGCTCCAGGAGCGCGTGGCCGCCGCTTCCCAACAACAACGCGCCGGACCCGAGGTCGACCCCTCGGTGCGGGGTCCCGATCGTGACGACCGTGCCCACCAGGTCCAGTCGGCCGCGACGCTCGAGTTCGACCAGTGCCAGCCGGGTGACGATCCCGCCCTGGCTGTGAGCCACGAGGTCGATCGGGCGCCCCGGTTCGGCCGACGCAGCGACCTCGACCAGATCGGCGAGCGCCGCTCCCTCGGCGCGGAGGTCACCGAAGGTGTCGGACGGGTCGTATTCGCTGGCAGGGATGACAGCGAGGGCATCGGTGGTCGGGGCGCCGCCGGCGACCCGACCCCCGGCGTAGCTGTACCGAAGGACCCGGTCGTCGTACCCCAACGACGCGGTGTCGACGTCGTCGACGGCGGCATCGTCGGACGTGGACCCGTAGCCGGCGACGAGGACGGCCACATGACCCTCGCCCGGCCGCTCCGGAGCAGGGACGTCCGCGTCCGTGCACTCCTGGCGCAGACCGTGTTGCAGCGTGGCGAACGCGTCGTGCAGCGCCGACGGCGGGTGGATGTCGACGAGGAGGTCGAGGACACCGAGGCTGCGTTCCACCTGCCGCTCGGCGGTGTCGATCCCCCAGTCGACGGCCCGCCGCAAGAGTCCTTTCTCACGGACGACCTCGGTCAGGGCGATCCGTTCGCGCATCAGACCGGCATCGGTCGGTGGCGACGCCTCGTCGTGCGGGACGAGTCGGACGCGGACTTCGACGACCCCGAACAGCATCGCCGGGTCGAGATAGGTGTCGCCGTCGCGGACGCCGAAGTGGAACCCGGCCCCCGCCCGGCCCACCACGTCGCCGGCGGCGACACGACTGCCGCGCCGCACGTCGATCGATTCGAGGAACGAGTAGCTCGTCCGCAGCCCATCGGCGTGGAGCGCCGTGACGTGGAGCGTCCCGGCCACGGACCCGGCGAACACGACCTCGCCCGGCGCCGACGCTCGCACCGGGGTGCTCGGATCGAGGTCGTAGGTCAGCCCGCGGTTGCCGGAGCCGTACGGCGAGGCCGGTGGTCGGAACCCGTCGACGACGGGAGCGTCGACCGGAGGTCGATAGAAGACCCACTCGTCTGCGGCGGCGTCGCGGCTCGTGGCCGATGACGCGATGACGATGACGAGCGCGATCGCGCAAGCTCGGATGCCCACGGGGGCCTCCCCTGAGTTGTTCTGACGTCAGGGGGAAGGTGGTTCGTCGCTCTGGGCGAGAGCGTGTGCCTAGACCGGTTCTCGGTCGGCGGCGGCCATGCGGGAGCGGAGTTGCAGGATTGCCTTCGTGTGGATCTGACAGACCCGACTCTCGGTCACGCCGATGACGTCGCCGATCTGCGCGAGCGTCAGTCCCTCGTAGTAGTAGAGCGTGAGGACGACCTTTTCGCGTTCGGGTAACCGGTCGACCGCCTCGCTGAGCAGGCCGCGCATCTCCTGGACCTCGAAGAGGTCGCCCGGTCCCTCGTCGTCGGTCGCGATCGTGTCGCCGAGCGTCGCTCCCCCATCGCGATCGGACGATCCGACGAACTCGTCCAGGGCGATGACACCGACGAAGGAGATCTTCGAGAGCGACGTCTGGAGCTGTTCGACCGTCATGTCGAGTTCGTCGGCGACCTCGTCCTCGGTCGGTGCCCGGTGATGCTCGGACTCGAGCTTGGCGTAGGCGGCCTCGATCTGGCGGGCTTTGGCCCGCACGGAGCGGGGCACCCAGTCGATGGAGCGGAGCTCGTCGAGGATGTTGCCCTTGATCCGCGAGATCGCGTACGTCTCGAACTTGAACCCGCGTTCGGGCTCGAACTTGTCGATGGCGTCGATGAGGCCGAACAGACCGTAGGACACCAGATCGTTCTGCTCGACGTTCTGCGGGAGGCCGACACCGACACGGCCGGCCACGTACTTCACCAGCGGCGAGTAGTGCACGATCAGCTGGTCGCGGGCCCGTTGGGAGCCGTCGGCCTTGTAGGTCGACCACAACCGATCGACGTCGGCAGTGGCCCTGGCATGTACTGCAGAGTCGGTCACGAGTTGCCCTCGGCACGTGGATGTGTCGCCGCCAACACCGAGCGCAGGCGGCTGGCGCTGACGTGAGTGTACCGCTGTGTCGTCTGGAGGTCGCGGTGACCCAGCAGCTCCTGCACGACGCGCAGATCGGCGCCGCCGTCGAGCAGGTGGGTCGCGAAGGTGTGGCGCAGCGCGTGCGGGTGCGTCGGCTCGACGGCGCGGCGATCGAGGATGCGGCGACAGTCGCGCGGCCCGAGTGCGTTTCCTCGAAGGTTGAGGAACACCACGTCGGCGGGAGAATCGGCCGTCTCGAGGATGGACCGGCCGGTGGTGAGCCACGCCTCGAGCGCTTCGGCGGCACCGGGTGTGACCGGCAGTTGGCGCCACTGGCTGCGCTTGCCCAGCACACGGATCGAGCGACGACCGAGATCGACCTCCGAGCGCAGCAGCCCGCAGACCTCGGCGACACGAAGCCCACTGCCGTAGAGCAGTTCGAGCACGGCGTCGTCCCGGAGCCGGCGATGCGGCGGGTCGTCGCCGACCGAGGCGCTCGGCTCGTCGAGGAGACCGTCGATCTCGTCCTGGCGGAGCACCCGAGGGAGCCGACTGGAACCGGCGGGCGGGCGAAGCCCGAGCGAAGGATCTGCATCGACGTGGCCACGTCGGAGCGCCCAGCGGAAGTAGCGGTGCAGCGCCGCCACCCGACGGGCGATCGTGGCTCGCGCGAGCTGTCGGGTCCCGAGATGCGCGACGTAGCGGCGCAGGTGCCGTCGATCGACGGCGGCGATGGATTCCAGGCCTTGCCGTTCGGCGAAGTCGACGAAGGCGGACACGTCGCGGCGATACGCCTCGACCGTCGCCGGGGCGGCGTCGGTGAGCGATCGTTCGAAGTCCTCGACGTACCAGCCCACGGCGTCACGGTACCGACCGGCCTCTCCGCAGGGTCGACATGGGTCAACCGGCGACTCGGCGGTAGCCGTCGTCGGCGCGCTCGACCACACCCGCGGCCTCGAGGGACGCCAACCGTGCTGCGACCTGCGAGAACCGCAGCCCGGTCGCCCCCACGATCTCGTCGAGCGACGACGACGGCCACGTGACAGCACACAGCACCGGGTCGAGCTCCCCGCCCTCGTCGTCGTCCCCACCGGGCGGCGACCCGGGCGCAGCGACCGCACCGGCGCTGGGGACTCGGACGCCGAGCGCAGCCAGCACGTCGGCGCTGTCCCGCGCCACGCCACACCCGTCGGCCAGGAGTTGGTTGGGGCCGGCGGAGACCGGGGAGCGCACCGGGCCCGGCACCGCGAGGACGTCGACCTGACGAGCGATCGCAGACTCGACCGTGAGCATCGATCCGCCGGAGCGGCGCGACTCGACCACGACGACGATCCGGGCCAACGCGGCGATCAGGCGATTCCGCGCCGGGAACCGCCACCGTTCGGCCTTGGTGCCGAGCGGCGCCTCCGAGATCACGACGCCGGCACGCGACACGTCTTCCCACAGCGCAGCGTGACGACGCGGGTACACGACATCGAGGCCGGTCGCGACCACGCCGAGCACGGGCCCCTCCGCGTCGAGGGCACCACGATGGGCAGCACCGTCGATGCCCAGCGCGAGGCCCGACACGACGCTCACGCCGGCGATCGCGAGCCCCGCGCCGAGGTCGCGTGCGGTGGCGGTGCCCGACGCCGTGCACCGACGTGTCCCGACGATCGCCACCGACAACGACCCCAACAGGTCCGGATCTCCACGGAAGAACACGATCGGCGGTGGTTCCGGATCGTGCACGAACGCCTCGGGCCACGCCTCCTGGGACGGGTCGAGGATGCCGACGCCGGCGGCTCGGTGCATCGGGATGATCTCGTCCACCGCCACCTCGGCCGCCTCGGACCGCCAGCCGGCGACGAGATCGACCCGGTTCGTGCCGTTCGACCGCAGCGGAACCTGATCGAGACGGCCATACCGCACGGCATCCCAGGCCCGACCCGGTTCGTCGAATACGTCCAGCAACGCCCGGAGACGGAACGGGCCCAGCTTGGAGAGCCCCAGCAGGGCCACGAGGTGTGGATCGGCGCTCATGACGCGACCGCAGTGTCGCCGCGGGTCGGCACCCGCACGGCGACCGCCGTGGCCACGTGACCCTCGTCGAGGATCCCGGCATGACCGGCGAGGTCTGCGATCGTCCGAGCCACGCGCCGGATGCGCTCGACGCCACGCCCTGTCAGCTTGCCGCTGCGCACCAGGTGCTCGAGCATCCTCGACGCCGGCCGAGCCAGCGGCGCGACCTCGTCGAGGTCCTTCGACCGCAACGTGGCATTGAGCCCGTGACCCCGATCCGCGCCGAGTCGCCGGGCCACCACCACCCGACGGGCGACCACGGCGCTCGGCTCGCCGTCGGCGTGACCGAGCAGGCTGGATGCATCGGGGGCGCCGACGTGCAGGCGGAGGTCGAACCGATCGAGCAGCGGGCCCGACAGACGTCGCCGATAGCGGGCGAGCCCCGCCTCGGAGCAACGGCAGCCGGTGGGCTCGGGACCGCACGGACAGGGATTCGTCGCCGCCACGAACTGGAACCGAGCGGGGTACGTCGCCGTCCCCCTGGCTCGGGCGATACGGACCCGACCCTCCTCGATCGGTTGGCGGAGTGCGTCGAGCACCGACGGAGCGAACTCACCGAGTTCATCGGCGAAGAGCACCCCACGGTGGGCGAGGCTGATCTCGCCGGGCCGCATGGCCGCGGTCCCCCCTCCGATCAGCGAGACCGTGGAGGCGTTGTGGTGCGGCGCCCGGAACGGAGGCCGGCGGATCAACCGCCCCTCGACCGGGGCTCCGGCGGCCGAGTGGATCGACGTGACCTCCAGCGCCTGGTCGTCGTCGAGGTCGGGGAGCAGACCCGGCAACCGGCCCGCCAGCAACGTCTTGCCCGCCCCCGGAGGGCCGGCGAGCAACAGGTGGTGGCCCCCTGCCGCCGCGATCTCGAGCACCTCGCGAGCGACCGGCTGACCCCGTACGTCGATCAGGTCCGGTTCGGGTTCGGGTTCATGCGCGGGTGGTTCGGGGGGATCGGGCCACGGCGTCTCGCCCCGCAGTGCGCGGACGACGGTCGACAGGTCGGGGGCGCACCGCACCTCGACCCCGGGGACCAACGACGCCTCCGCGTGCCCGGCTGCCGGCACGACGACGCAACGGACACGAGTCCGCAGCGCGGCGACCAACGGGACCATGCCGCGTACCGAACGGAGCGAGCCGTCGAGGCCGACCTCGCCGAGGAACGCCGACGACTCGCAGGCCTCCGCCGGGACGTCACCGCCCGCCTGCAGCATGCCGACGGCGATCGCGAGGTCGAGCGATGTCCCCATCTTCGGGAAGCCTGATGGCGCCAGATTGACCGTGACCCGACGCATCGGCCACTGGTACTCGCTCGAGAGCACCGCGGCGCGTACGCGATCGCGAGCCTCACGACACGACGCATCGGGAAGACCCACCATGGTGAACGACGGCAGTCCGTTGCCGACATGCACCTCGACGCGTACCGAGCGTCCCTCGACGCCGATGAGCGATGCGGACTGGATGATGGCGAGCACGACAACGTCTCCCTGCTGCGGCCCCAGGAGGGGCGGCGGGGGACGGTCGTGCGCCGACGCATCGAGCGGGCCGAAACGAGTCGACCGGCGGCCACTCTAGGACAGGGGTGGTGACCGTGTCATCGGAAATCGACCATCGGGGACGATGTCGTCGGCGCGGTCGATCTGCAGTTCGTCCATCGGCCGGACGATACTCAGGGGCGATGGGATTCGATCCGAACCGCCCGGTGAAACGCAAGGACAGCGACATCGTCTTCGTCGTCGCCGGCCTCCTGGTGGCCCTCGCCCTCGTCCTCTGGGCCCTCTTCGGCTGACGTCGCTTGTCGCTCCCTGGAGGGAGCTCTGGCGCTCTCGAGTTGTTCGCTGGCGCTCACCACTCGCGGTTCTCGCCGGGGGAGCTGCTCAGAAGCAGTTCTCGATGATCTCGACCTCGCCGCGGAGGACGGAGACGACGTCGAAGCGAAGGGTGCGTGCTCGCTCCCCGGTGTCGGCGCAGAAGCGTTGGGCGAGCCGCCGGATCCGTCGTTGCTTGGCCGGCGTGACCGCTTCGGCCGGGAGACCGAAGCGGTCGGACGATCGGGTCTTGACCTCGGCGAAGACGAGCACACCGTCCCCACGGAGCACGAGATCGAGCTCGCCATCACTGCACCGCCAGTTCCGGGCCACGACGGTGTAGCCGCCGGCTTCGTAGCGGCGCGCCGCCAGCCCTTCGCCCTGGGCGCCGAGCTTCTGGCGGCCGACCGTCACGAGTCGGTGCTCACGTCTTCTTCCGGAAGGCCTCGAGGTCGAGGTCGGCCTTGGGCAGTTCTTCGACGTTGACGTCCTTGAACGTCACGACCTGCACCTTCGACACGAAACGGGTCGTGCGGTACATGTCCCAGACCCAGGCGTCGCGCAGGGTCAACTCGATGAACGGGGTGCCGACGTCGTCGCGGACCACCCGTTCGACCTCGTTCGCCAAGTAGAAGCGACGCTCGGTCTCCACCACGTACGAGAACGTCGGGCTGATGTCCTTGTACTCCTTGTAGAGCTGGAGCTCGATGTCCGCCTCGTACTGCTCGAGATCGTCGGTGCTCATTCGCCCACTCGCTCGTCGGTGGTCATGACGGCACCGTAACCCGACGGGGGTGACAGCGTGGCGGCTACAGGTACGCGAGACGCCCGGGCGGCCACACGCGAGCGATCGCGCGCCCGACGACCGTGTCGACGGGAACCGGTCCGAACACCCGGCTGTCCTTCGAGTTCGTCCGGTTGTCGCCCATCACGAACACGTGTCCCTCAGGAACGGTGACCGCGGCGAAGGCCGGCGTGACGACGGCGTCGTCGAGATAGGGCTCGATCAGCGGCCGGCCGTCGATGACGATGGCGTCGGCGGCGCCTTCGACCGTCTCGCCCGGCAGCGCGATGACCCGCTTGATCAGCTCGGCGTCCTCGGGACGAACGATGCCGACAGCTTCGAGCGCGTCGCGGCCATAGCGCAGGACGACGAAGGACCCGTCGTCGGCCTCGCCGGTGTTCTGGGGATCGTCGAACACCACGACATCGCCGCGCCGTGGCTCGTGCAGGTCGTAGGCGGTCCGCGAGACCACGACTCGGTCGCCCGCGGTCAGCTGCGGTTCCATCGAGGCCGAAGGGATGTAGAACGCCTGGGCCACGAAGGCCTTCACGAAGATCGCGATCAGCGCTGCGACCAGGATCAGCACCGGGATCTCGAGGATCAGTCGCCACGAGGACGCGTCGTCGGCTTCGTCGGGATCGAGCGGACGCAGCTGCGCGTCGGGGTCACCCGTACGCATCCCCCGCCAATCGTTCATGTCCGGTGTCTGACTCCCCGTCGGCCGGGAGGCCGGATCAGAAGTCGCGCTTCTCGCGGACCTTGGCGCGCTTCCCGACGCGATCGCGCAGGTAGTAGAGCTTCGCCCGGCGGACGTCGCCACGGGTCACGACCTCGATCTTCGACACGACCGGGGAGTGGACCGGGAAGGTCCGCTCGACACCGACGCCGTTCGAGAGCTTGCGGACCGTGTACGTCTCACGGATGCCGTCGCCCTGGCGCTTGATCACGACGCCCTTGAACTGCTGGACGCGCTCCTTGTTGCCCTCGACCACGCGGACGTGCACGTTGAGCGTGTCGCCGGGAGCGAATTCGGGGATGTCGTCGCGGAGGTTGGCGCGGTCGACGAGATCGGTGGGGTTCATGGCGTCGTCTCGGTTCGTGGGAAAGGATGCGATGGGCGGTCCCGGGAGACCCGGACCGGCGAACGGGACAGTGTAGGGGTGCTCCGGCCCGCGTGCCCAACCTCGTCAGGCCAACAGGCGATCGACCTCGGCGAGCAGGTCGAACTCCCCCAGGATCGTGCGGTCTCGCTCGTCGAGCGGACGGCGGTCGAACAGGTCGGGGCGGGCGCGTGCCGTTCGTGCCAGCGCGGCGGCATGGCGCCACCGGGCGACACGGCCGTGATCGCCGGATCGGAGCACGTCGGGGACCTCGTGGCCCCGGAACTCCGCCGGTCTCGTGAACTGGGGGTACTCGAGCAACCCGGACGAGAAGGACTCCTCCGTGGCGCTGGTGTCGTTGCCCATGACGCCGGGGACGAGCCTCCCGACCGCCTCGAGCACCACCATGGCAGCGACCTCGCCTCCGGCCAGCACGTAGTCGCCGATCGACAACTCGCCGTCGCACCAATGATCGACGACGCGCTGGTCGACACCTTCGTAGCGGCCACACAACAGCGAGAACCCGCCCGCCGCCGCCAGCGACCGGGCCATGTCCTGGTCGAGCGTGTCGCCACCGGGCCCCAACAGGAACAGCGGTCGCGGCGGGTCTGCGGCTTCGATCGCCGCCACGAGCGGCTCGGGCTTGAGCACCATGCCCGCCCCTCCCCCGAACGGTGCGTCGTCGACGGTCCGGTGGACGTCGCTGGTGTGCTCGCGCAGGTCATGGGTGCGGACGTCGACCAGGCCGTTGCCCTGCGCCTTGCCGAGCAGACTCTCGGACGCGAACGACGACACGAGGTGCGGGAAGATCGTGAAGACGTCGATGCGCATGGCCCGGCAGGCTACGACGCTGCTACTCGACGGTGACGGTGGCGACCATGTCCGGGTGCAGTGAGCAGAACAGCGAGTACTCGCCGGGCTCGTCGAACGACACGGCGTAGTTCGAGCCGGGATCGAGCAGGCCTGAGTCGAACCGGTCGAGCGCCGGGGCGTCCGGCGTCCCGGCCGTGACGGTGTGCGGCACCGAGTCGACGTTGCTGAAGAAGAGGGACTGGCCCACCGCTGCCGTCAGGTCACCCCCGTACAGGAAGTCGGAGATGAGCGACTGCTCGGCCCCCTCGGGGAAGTCGGACCCGCGGCTCTGGCGCGAGTCGAGCATCTCCGCCTCACTGGTCTCCGGCGCGATCGTGTCGTTCCACATACCGAACACGCCGAGTTGGTTGTCGTGGGCGGGGGCCACCCAGGCGTGGATCATCCAGCCGAGTGCGGCGGAGAAACTCCCGCCGCTCGCCACGCACTCGCTTCGGGGCACGAAGGTGTCGCGTCCCTGCGCGTTCCCGCGGCAGAGGTTGTAGTGGATGTGCCAGTTGTCGAGCGGGCCGGCGAATGCCTCGGGGTGATCGTCACCGATCACCTGAGGCGGGATGATGAACGAGGTCCCGACGAGCGTCATCGGCTCCCCTTCCCAGACGGCGCCGTTGCACTGACCCACCGGGCCGGACGGCATCGTTCCGTCGGCCAGCGCGTAGAGCAGGATCTCGGGGCGGGACGGATCGAAACCGTCAGCGATCCACTCCGGCTTGTAGAAGTGCGAGCCCATGTTCGCCGTCTGGATCCGGTCGGAGCGGAAGCCGGCAGCGCACGCGTCGTCGACGTCGGCGTGCTGTACGGCGAAGGCACGGAGCTGGGCGAGTTGGCCGACGAGATCCTCGAGCTCGGCGTCCGACATCTCGAGCTCGGGCGGCACCGGTTCGGCGCTGTCGTGGAGTGCCATGAGCTCGTCCATCGAGCAGGGCAGGTCTGATTCGAGGCAGCGCACCTGGTCACCGATGGGCCCTTCGACCAGGGTCGGCACGACACCCTCGCTGTGCTCACGGAACACGTAGCGGGTGTATCCGGGCGCGCCGCCGGCCGCGAACTCCAGGCCCTGGGGGAACTGGGCGTCGGCCCCGGCCTGGTCGAACGTCGCAGCCTCGGCGATGTAGTCGTTGAGCTTGTCGACGGTGTCGATGTCGATCGCGTCGTCGGCCACGGTCGACGCCGTGGTGTCGCCGCTGGCGTCGCCGGCTCCACCGCCGGCGCAGGCCGCGACGACGAGTGAGCTCAGCGCGATGACCAGAATCGTGCGCTTCACGTGTTGTGTCCCCTCTCGCGTCCGGTGACGCGCTGGCGACCCCAGGCGAGCGCCCCGAATCCTATTCGAGATCGAGCAAGCCGTCCGGCGGGTCGATCGTGATACGGCCGTCGGCGAACTCGGTCACGAAGGGCATCGGCACGAGCCGCTCGTCGTCGATCTCGACCATGTCGTAGGCCGGGTTCTCGACGATCGCAGTGCAGGTACCGACGGCGGTGCCGTCGGCGAGGGCAACCTCGGCGCCGACCAGGTCGTGGACGAACCAGGCGTCAGGATCGTCGACGGGCTCGGCCCGCAACACGAGCCCGTGGAGCGCGTCGGCGTCCTCGCGGCTGGCGACCCCGTCGAAGCGGACGCGCCAACGGTGTTGGTGGGGAACCGCGCTCACGACCGTGAGCGGGCCTCGGTCGGACTCGAGCACTGCGCCGACGTCGAGGCGTTCGGTGCGATCGGTCGAGAGCGACACGATCACCTCGCCGCGGAGCCCGTGGGGCTTCGCGATCCGTCCGATTTCCAGGAGATCAGCCATCGCGGCGATCAACCACTCCGCTCAGTCGGCGAACTCGACGTCGACCTCGGCGTCGTCTTTGGCTGCGGCAGCCCGGACGACGGCGCGGATGGCCTGTGCGGTGCGGCCACGACGGCCGATCACACGACCGGTGTCGCCGTCGCCGACCGTGACGGTCAGCTCGAAGCGACCGTCGTCACCGTCGACTTCGATGTCGACGGCGTCGGGGTCCGACACGATCGACTTGCAGATGAACTCGCAGACCGAGACCGCTGTCGGGATGACGTCGGCGCTCATGCGTCGGCCGTCGCGGCGGCCTCGTCGGCCGGTGCCTCGTCGTGACCCTTCTGGTACTGCTCGGCACCCTCAGGAGCCTTCTCGCCCTTGAGTTCGGCCATTGCGCCGGAGATCGTCAACAACTTGCCCACGGTCTCGGAGGGTTGGGCACCGTGGCGCAGCCAGTGGACGGCGCGCTCGTTGTCGACCTTGATCACCGACGGCTCGTGGCGGGCGTCGTAGTGCCCCAGGATCTCGATGAAGCGGCCGTTGCGCGGGGAGCGCGAGTCGGCGGCGACGATGCGATAGGTGGGCTGCTTCTTCTTGCCCATCCGCATGAGGCGGAGCTTGACGGCCACAGGTGCTCTACTTTCGGGGATTCTGTCTTCGGGATGTCGATCGATCGGTCGCGTTCGTGAGGAACGCAGCGGACCAGTCTGCGTGGTCGACACTCCCGACCGCAACCTGAGGGTCAGGGAGCGGAGCGGAGGACGTCGAGCGCGACCAGGTCGCGCACGGCGTGTACGTCGGCGAGTTCGACGAGCCGGCGACACGTGTCCGGTGCCGCGTCGAGCAATGCGACCGCCAACGACTCCTGCTTCGCCGGTTCGAGCGACGAGATGACCGCCACGAGGTCGTGGACCGCGTCGGCCGCGGTGACGTGGTCGACGATGCTCTCGAACACATCGGGCCGGGTGAGGACCGGGGACGCGGCGACGACGGCGATGTCATCGGGCTCGAGGTCGGCGAGGATCGGGAGCACGCGGTCCCACGCGTCCAACTCGGCGATCGCCGACACGACGTCGGTGATGAGCACGTCGCCGGTCCCGACCACGACCTCGAGGACCCTCGTGACCTGGGACGGCGCCAGTTCGGCCATCATCACGACCGCCTGGTCGAGGACGCCACCACGCACCGCCGCATCGATCACCGAACGCAGTCGATCGTCGTCGATCAACTCGAAGATCTCCGAGAGCCGCTCGCGACTCTGGGCGACGATGGCGATGTGGATCAGTGCGTCGTCGTCGACGATGTCGAGCATCGGCGGGATGAGCGCGATGTCGACGACGTCGATGAACCGGGCCAACGTCTCGAGATCGCCGCGCCGGTCGAGTTCTGTGCCGACGGGAATGGCGATCTTCGACGGCATCGCCAACAGCACCGGCTGGGCCGAGACGGTGTCGAGGGTGCGGCACAGATCGGCGAGGAACGGCACCGAGAACGAGCCCACGATCTTGCGGGCGTGCCCCGGGTCGAGTTCGGCTGCGATCTTCGAACAGATCATCGGGCCGACGGCCTTCTCGCCGATCGTGCCGAGGACCTGCTTCGGGAGGAGCTTGCTTGCCGCAGCCATCGACCGGAACGTCTTGCGGTGACGGGCAGCGAGCGACTCGGCGACCGCGATGCGTAGCCGCCGCACATCGTCCGCCGCGAAGTCGTGGAGAAAGGCGAGGTCGTCGTCGGCGGCATCGAGCTCGCGCCGCAGGTGCCCGGCCTCGGCTGTCGCCGCCAGGTCAACCACGGCCGCCGCCGATCAGCTTCAGGACCCGGCCGCGCAGCGGGCGCGGCACGAACTTCAACGCGTTGTCGACGGCATCGAGCAACTCGCGGTCGCGTGCCAGGCCGGCCGCATCGATCGCCTCGACGAGCGCCTGACGATCAGCCGGGTCCGCCGCGTCGAGGAACGCGACATCGTCCTCCTCGACGCCGATGCGCGCCGCGATCTCCCCCACCGATGCCACGTCGGGCGACTACTGATCGAGACCGGGGAGGCTGAACGGCTTCTTGTCGCCGCCCGCTGGCGTGGTGCGCCCGCCCTTGGGCGTGGTGCGACCACCGCCCTTGCCCTTCTTGCCCTTCTTCTTTTTCTTCTTCATCGCCCGGCCGGCGAGACCGGGCATGTTCTTCATCATCTTCTGCATCTCTTGGAACTGCTTGACGAGTTGCGAGATCTGACCGACGTCGGTGCCGGAGCCCTCGGCGATGCGAGCGCGTCGAGAGCCGTCGATGATGGACGGGTCGGTGCGCTCGGCGCGGGTCATCGAGTGGATCATCCCCTCGATGCGCGAGATCTCCTTGTCGTCGATCTCGACGTTCTTCACTTCCTTGGGGATGCCGGGCATCATCCCGAGGAGGCTCGAGATCGAGCCCATCTTCTTGACCTGTTGCATCTGCTCGAGGAAGTCGTCGAACGTGAACTGGCCGTCCATCAACTTCTGGGCGGCTTCTTCGGCCTCCTTCTCCTCGAACACCTCCTCGGCCTTCTCGATGAGGGTGAGGACGTCGCCCATGCCGAGGATGCGTCCGGCGAGGCGGTCGGGATGGAACAGGTCGAAGTCGTCCAGCTTCTCGCCGGTGGAGGCGAAGGCGATGGGCTTGCCCACGACCTCCTTCACCGACAGCGCGGCGCCGCCGCGGGCGTCGCCGTCGAGCTTGGTGAGGATGACGCCGTCGAGCG
>JAPKDO010000001.1 GCA_028822535.1 Acidimicrobiales bacterium | reverse complement strand
AAGTGCTCCGCCATTTGTTCTTCGTTCATTCGGGCTGCGATGAGTTCGTCGGCCACGGGCTGTGCGGCTGCCGCCGGCGTGGTGATGACGCCGATGCCGATCTCGTGCTCGCGGACGACGTCGGCGAGCGCCGAGGCCGGCTGGACGACGAGTCCGCCGAACTCGCTGCCCACGACCGACGGGTCGGCGTCGACGAGCGCCGCGACGGGATAGCCACGATCGCCGAAGCCGCCGTACTTGGCGAGCGCCGCACCCAGGTTGCCGATGCCCACGATGACGACCGGCCAATCGTGTGTGAGGCCCAACGCTCGGCGCATCTGGCCCTGCAGGTATTCGACGTCGTAGCCGACGCCCCGAGTGCCGTAACTGCCCAGATACGAGAGGTCCTTGCGCACCTTGGCGGCGTTGACACCGGCAGAGTCGGCGAGTTGCTCGGAGCTCACCGTGAGCGTGTCGGCCGCGAGTTCGAGGAGGCTGCGCAGGTAGATCGGCAGGCGGGCGACGGTGGCGTCGGGGATGCGTTTCGGCCCGGCGTCCTCGGGACTGCTGTTGGGGCCGTCGCTCATCGGTCACCGAGGGTACCGGCGCTCGTGCGATCGCTCACAAAGTGCCGAGGGGCCCTCAGTCGGCGGCGCGCAGCTCCCGCTTGAGCACCTTGCCACCGAGCCCCTGGGGGATCTCGTCGACGAAGATGATCTTCTGCGGACACTTGTACCGCGCCATCTTCTGCTCGCAGAACGCGATGACGTCGTCCTCCTCGACCGCCTTGCCCTCGGCGACGACGACATAGGCCTTCACCGCTTCGCCCGAGTGCGGATGCTGGACCCCGACGACGGCCGCCTGGGCGATCGCCGGATGCTCGGCGAGCACGGACTCGACCTCGCCGGGATACACGTTGAAGCCCGACACGATGATGAGGTCTTTCATGCGGTCGACCAGGAACAGGAAGCCCGACTCGTCGACCACGGCCAGATCACCGGTCTTGAGCCAGCCGTCCTCGGTGAGCGCGTTGGCGGTGGCCTCCGGGTCCTGCCAGTACCCCTGGAACACGTTCGGGCCATGGACCCGGATCTCGCCGGCGTCGCCGACGAGCACGTCCTGCCCGTCCGAGTCGATGAGCCGCAGTCGGACACCCGGGAGGGGTGCGCCGATGCTCTCCGGGGGCGCCGGGATCCCCATGCTCGTGGTGACGACCGGCGACGCTTCGGTGAGGCCGTAACCCTCGTTCACCTCGAGGCCGAACCGCTCGATCATGGTCGCGTGCACCGTCTCGTCCAGCTTCGACGCCCCCGAGCTCGCGGATCGGACCGAGGTGAACGCACCTGCTCCCGCACCCGGGAGGTGTGCCCACCCGGCCCACATGGCCGGGGCGCCGGAGATCGTCGTGACCCCGTGCTTCGCGATGGCCTCGAGGGCGGACTCGGGATCGAACCGCTCGACCGTGAGCACGGAGCCGCCCGAATACAACGCGATGCCGAGCACCACGTTCAGACCGAAGATGTGGAAGAACGGCAAGACGCCGAGCGACACGTCGTCGGCGGTCTGGGCACGGAAGGGGTGGCGCTGGATCTGCTCGAGGTTCGCGAGCAGGTTGCCGTGGCTGAGCATCGCTGCCTTGGGGAATCCGGCGGTGCCGCTCGTGAACATGAGCACGGCGAGGTCGTCC
Source organism: Acidimicrobiales bacterium (assembly GCA_028822535.1). Lineage (GTDB taxonomy): Bacteria > Actinomycetota > Acidimicrobiia > Acidimicrobiales > Salinilacustritrichaceae > Salinilacustrithrix. Next base: position 40,400 of record JAPKDO010000001.1, on the reverse strand, counting down.
GGGTCGCGCTCGACGATCGGCGCCGGGTCGGCCTCGAGCAACGAGTCGAGATCGACCCACCCGTCGGGACCGTCCTCGTCGCCGGCCGCACGCACCACGAGCTGCAGCGACGGCACCTGACCGCGATCGATGTCGGCGAAGGAGCGCCGGCCTGTCGGCCCGACGACCACGGCCTTGGCCTCGATGTTCGCGAGTTCGCGCACCAGTTCGGGGCCGGGGCTGGACGGGTTGAGCGGTACCGCGACCGCGCCGATGCCCACAACCGCCAGGTAGGTCGCCACGAAGTACCAGTTGTTCGCAGCGATGATGGCGACGTGGTCTCCCGGCTCGATGCCGTTGGCCACGAGCCCGCCTCGGAGGCGGCCGACCTGGTCGCGCAGTTCTCCGTAGGTCGTGGTGTGCCCTCGAGAGATCAGGGCAACGGCATCGTCGGGATGATCGGCGCAGATGGCGGCGAGGTTCAAGAGCGTGCTCTCCAGTGGGTTCCCCGAAACGGCGGACCGGCACAGTTCACCACGTTGCCGTCGTCCGGCGCAGGCCCAGACGGCACACTGGTGCGGTGGATCGGGGGCGGACCAGCGACGAATCGCATCGAGCGGCCGCTGAGCGCGGCATCGTGACCACCGGCTTGACGCGCCAGTTCCCAGGCGGCGTGGGCCTCGATTCACTGTCGATCGACGTCGCGCCCGGCGAGGTGCTGGCGCTGCTGGGGCCGAACGGCGCCGGCAAGACGACGACCGTGCGGTTGCTCAACGGCGTGCTGGCGCCGGATGCCGGGTCCGCGACGGTCCTCGGCCTCGACCCGGTCACGGCGGGCGATGAACTCCGCGCCCGCACCGGCGTACTCACCGAACACGCCGGCCTCGACGACCGGCTGACCGCTCGCGAAAACCTCCGCTATGCGGCCATGGTGCGCAACCTGCGGGGACCAGCCATCGAGTCCCGCATCGAGGAACTGTTGCACCGCTTCGGGATGACCGAACGCGCGGACCGACTCGTCCGTGGCGCATCGACCGGGCAACGGAAACGCCTGGGACTCGCACGGGCGCTGCTCCACGACCCAGACGTCCTGTTTCTCGACGAGCCGACCTCCGGGCTCGATCCGACCGCCACCCGCGACGTCGTGGAACTCATCGGTTCGCTCGCGTCCGAGCACGGGCGGACCATCGTCTTGGCCACGCATTTCCTGGGCGAGGCCGGCCGGCTCGCGGACCGGATGGCGGTCCTCGACCGAGGTTCGCTCATCGCGTTCGGTCGACCCGACGACCTCGCCGCCGAACTGTGGGACGGCATGGAGTGCGACCTCGACCTCGGGGGTTCGCCGTCGGCTGCAGCGATCGACGCGGCGAACGCGGTCTCCGGGGTCCGGGACACGACACCACACGCCCGGGGGATCACGATCCGCGTGAGCACGCCCGATGTCGTCGCCGGCGTCGTCCGCTCGCTCGTCGCCCATCAGGTCGACGTCCATGCCGCGGTGCCCCGCCCGCCGACGCTCGAGGACGTCTACTTCGAGATCGAGGCGAGGCGAGCACTCGAGACACCGACGACGACCCCGCCGCCGACCGGGCCGCCGGCGCCGCCACCGATGCGAAAGCGGGTACGCACGTGAGCCGCCAACGGACCGACTGGGTGGCGGTGCGCGGTGTCGTGGGCAAAGATCTGCGAGCCGTACGGCGGTCGAAGTCGGTCGTGATCCCGATGCTGGCGGTGCCGGTGCTGTTGATGATCGTCCTCCCTGCGGTGATCGGACTCTCGGCCCGCGCGACCGAAGGTGTCGGCGTGGACCGCCTGCTCACCTCGATCCCCGGCGACCTGGCGGAGCCGATCCTCTCGCTCCCCGAGCGGGAACAGCTCATCGTGTTGGTGAACGGCTACCTGCTCGCGCCGCTGTTCCTCATCGTCCCGCTCATGGTCTCGGCGGTCCTCGCCGCCGATGCGTTCGCCGGCGAGAAGGAGCGCAAGACCCTCGAGTCGCTGCTCCACTCTCCGATCCGAGCCCGAGACCTGTTCGTCGCCAAGTTCTTGACGGCGTTCCTGCCCGCCGTGGCGGTGTCCTGGCTCGGGTTCGTCGCCTTCGCCATCGTCACGAACACCATCGCCTGGCCGGTGATGCACCGCATGTTCGTCCCCACGAAGCTCTGGATGGTGATGATCCTGTGGGTCGCACCGGCTGTCGCCACACTCGGGCTGTCGGTGATGGTGCGGGTGTCGGCGCGCACGAGCACGTCGCAGGAGGCGAACCAGCTCGGTGGCGCCGTGATCCTCCCGCTGATCTTCTTGGCCGTGGGCCAGTCGACGGGCCTGTTGCTGGTGGACACCCCGGTCGCGATCGCGATCGGTGCGGTCATCTGGGCCGTGGCGCTCGTCCTGTTGCGGGGCGGCGTCAAGCGCTTCACCCGCGACGCGCTCGTCGCCCAGGTCTGACGATCCTCCCGGAGAACGGCCGGCCGCAGGTGGTCGCGTCAGGTCAAGATGACGAGCTGCAGCACCGCGGCGCCGATGATCAACAGCAACAGGAATCCGAGGACGATGGTGGTGCCGGGCCTCATGCGTCTCCCTTCCGGGCGCCGAGTTCGACCGACGTCGTCACGCCGGCAGATGGTCGGTCGGCGTCGTCGAGGCGGCGCAACCGGATCTCGGACCCGCTCCGGGCGCCGAGTTCGGTCTCGGCCGATCGGCGGTCGACCGCGACGGTGAGCACGCCGTAGCTGTCGATGATCAGACCGATCTGGCCGTCGGCGATCTGGCTGAAGGTCTCGACGCGTCGGAGTTGGCGCCAATCCGCCGTCGGGTCGGTCCCCACCTGCACCTGGACGACGTCGCCCCAACCCTCGAGGTCGTCGGGGTCGAGGTTCAGCTGGCAGTTCCCGAAGTGGTCGACCCACATGACCTCGGCGACGAGGTCGCCGTCCTCCTCGCGAGCCACCGGCAAGATGCCGGGCGTGAGCGAGTTGGGGTCGACGATCTCACCGAGGTCGGCGATGTCGGCGCCCATGCACAGCGCGCCGGCCACCGGAGCGAAGATGTCGCGACCGTCGAAGGTCGGGCCGGGCGCAGGCAGGTGGTAGTCGGTGTTGGTGAGCGACACCGCACGGGTGGCGCCGCCGACCATGGCGACGGCAGGGGCGAGCAGGCCGTTGTCGGGACCGAGCAACACGGACTGCCCGTCGCCGACCTCGATCGCGAGCCCACGCCGGTCGGTGCCGACGCCCGGGTCGACGACCGCGAGCACCACGCCGGGACACAGGTACTGGGCGCTTCGGGCGAGGGTGAGCCCGCCGGCGCGCACGTCGTGACGCGGGATGTCGTGGCTGATGTCGACGATGCCGACGCCCGGCGCCGTCGAACGGATGAGCGAGTGCACGACACCCACGAACTCATCGGCCCGCCCGTAGTCGGACAGGAACGAGACGGTGTCGTATCGCAGTTCGGGGTGCAGGTTGCTCACCCCACCGACGCTACGTCCTCTCAGCCGGCTTCCGTGAAGCGGGCCGACAGGTAGGCGTCGAAGTCCTCGGCGCTGATCCGGTACGACTTGCCGATGCGCAGGGCGCGCAGCTCGCCCGACTTGATGAGCCGGTAGACGGTCATGTCGGACACGCGCAGTGCTTCGGCGACCTCACGAGGCGTGAGGAACGTATGAGCCATGGAAGTACCCCTCTTCTCTCTCCGGGGCGGACTGTACGACACCGTGACTCCTGGGGCCACTAGCAGCTGGCGTGACCGATGTGGTGGATGGTGCTGGAGTGGCCGGACGACGTCCGCGGGCGCAGCGACTCAGCCGAGTTCGATCGAGCGGTCCCGCGCGGCGATCACCGCGTCGATGAGCGCCGACCGCACCGCGCGCTGCTCGAGGACGCGGAGGCCGGCGGCCGTGGTGCCGCCGGGACTGGTGACCTGGGCGCGCAGCTCTCCCGGCGACTTGTCGCCGGCGAGGTACAGGCCGGCGGCGCCGAGCAGCGTCTGGCCGGCGAGCGACTCGGCGGTCTCACGCGGCAACCCGGCCGCGACGCCGCCCTCGATCAACGCGTCGAGCACCACGAACACGTAGGCAGGCCCGGACCCCGACAACCCGGTCACGGCGTCGAGGAGGTGCTCGGGGACGACCGACACGGACCCCACCGCCGACAGGATCGACTCGGCCCAGGCGACATCGTCATCGGCGGCGTGCGTGCCCGCGGCGATCGCCGCCGCTCCCTGACCGATCAGCGCGGGCGTGTTGGGCATCGCTCGCACGACGGGCGTGCCGGAAGGGAGTGCGGCCTCGATGGTCGCGATGGTCACGCCGGCGGCGATCGACAGCACGCGTCCGCCGCCGGTCCGCGCGACCGCCGCACACACGTCGACGATCTGGTGCGGCTTGACGGCCAGGACGGTTCCGGACGCTGCTCCCACCGCGTCCGTGACCTCGATCGACGGATGTGCGATTCGCAGCTCGGCGGCACGCGCCGGAATCGCCTCGACGACTCGGACCGTGCGGCCCGGGTCGGCCGCGAGGAGGCCGGTGAGGAGCGCCTCGCCCATGCGGCCACCACCCACGATCTGCAGGTCGGGCACGCCGTCGGGCGCGGGGTCTGGGGCGGTGTCGGCCATGGCGGGACGTTACCGAGCAGGAGCGGCGCTGCGATCCGTCGGCCGCCCGATCGGACCGAGGATCTGCCCGATCAGCAGGACCATCGCCAGTCCCGTCGCCAGGACGAACACCCCGGTCGTCGTGGTGAGCGTGAGCACCCCGGCGACGAGCAGGGGGCCCAGCGTCTGGCCGAGGCGCGCCGCCCCCACCCAGACGGCGAACACCGCCCCCCGCTGTTCGGGTGGCGCCGCCTCGGCGACGGCGTCCTGGAGCGATGGGATGAACACGCCTTCGCCGATCCCGTAGATCACGCTCGCTGCGGCGATCCCGACCAGCACGCCCGAGGCGGCGATTCCGGCGAAGGCGACCACGTAGGTGCATCCGGCGAGGATCAGCAGGCCTCGCAGCGCGAACCGTTGGCGGATGCGTCCGAGGTTGAACGCGATCAGACACGACGACAGCGCGGGCACGGCGATCATGGCGCCCCGAGCGCCGGCGCCGAGGCCGAAGTCGTCCTCGAGATGGATCGGGAAGGCGGTGAGGAACCCGCCGAAGATCATCACGAAGACCAGCACGCCCGAGCCGAGCGTGGCGAGCACCACCGGGTTCACCAGTGCCGCCCGGGCACCGCGGAGTTGGTCTCCCATCGACGCCGCGACAGCCGGTCGGTCGTCGGGGAGCAATCGCCACACGAAGGCTGCGGTGGGCATCCCGACCGCGTACAGGAGCAGCGAGGTCCGCCAACCCGCGAATTCGGCGAGCACGCCGCCGACCGGCGGCGCGACGGCGAGGCCCAGTGTGAGCACGGCGGCGTTCCGGCCGATGAGGGCGGTCCGCTCGACCCCGTCCCAGTGATCGCTGATCAACACCACGGCCAGGTTGATGAGTCCGGCGGTCCCGAAGCCCTGGAACAAGCGGGCGACGACGAGGAGTTCGAAGGTCGGTGCGGCGGCGGCGCACAGCCCGAACACCGCGAACGCCAGCAGACACGGCGTGAGCACGTTGCGGCGGCCGTAGCGGTCGGCGGCGAGGCCGATGGCCGGCGCGACGACCACACCGGGGAGCGAGCCGGCGGCGACGATGATGCCGGCGCCCGAGTCGGAGCGGCCGAAGTCGGCGACGATGTCGGGCAACGACGGGCCGATCAGCGTGTTGTTGAGGATGCCGGTGATGGTGATCCCGAAGATCAACGACCGCGGTGGGCGGATCGGTGGCCCTCCGGCGTCCCCGACCGGTTCAGCCACCGATCCGCCTGCACAACATTGCATGAAATGACATGACAGTCAATCCTGCGATTCGGGCGGTGCGAACCGACTCGCGAACCCGATGCGCAGTGCGGGCCGGAAGAACTGCTCGACCCAGACGTACAGCGACCCGAGGATGCGGTCGAGTTCGCCGTCGTCGATGGCGTCGTTGGGCAGCGCTCCTTCGAGGAAGATCGCGTCCTCGTCACCGATCGAGAACGCTGCGCCCATGAGCCGGGCGTTCCGTCGCAGCAGATGCGCGTAGAACTCGGCGTGGTTCTCCTCGGGCGCCGGCATCACGTAGGTCTCGTAGTGGAGCGTGCGCTGCTGCAGATGCAGCCAGATGGAGAAGACGTCCTTCTCCTCCCCCGTCACCCGGACGAACCACCGGTGGACATCGGGGTCCTCGTCACGCTCGGTCGCTGCGACGACGGGGTTCTCGGCCAACTGCTCGGCCAACCACGCTTCGATCGTGGTGACGATCTCGGCGAGCTCTTCGGGACTGGAGGCGTGTTGCACGGCTCCAGTCTGGACCCGGATCTACGCCGCGCGGCACAGGACCAGCGACCGCGCCGCCACGTCCTGGTACACACGGCGCAGGCGCGCCGCCGTCGTCGACCACGTGAAGTCGCGCGCGACCCGCACGCCCCCGGCGCCGAGATGGGCAGCGAGATCCGGATCGGCGAGCACGGCATCCGCGTGGACGGCGAAGCGTTCGGCGTCGCGTTCTGGGACGAGGAATCCGGACGACCCGTGCCGTACGAGCGTGCGGAGTCCGCCGACGGACGTCGCCACGACGGGTGTGCCACAGGCCGCCGCCTCGAGGGCGACGAGTCCGAAACTCTCGGACCGGCTGGGGACCAGGACGAGATCCGCGGCCCGGTAGAAGGTCGACAGCAGATGGTGCGGCTGGGCGGGGACGAACCGGATCCGGTCGGCGACACGCAGCTCGTCGGCGAGTTCCATGACCTCGGCGAGATGTGCGTCGCCGGTGGGACCGCTGGTGCCGCCGACCGCGACGAGCACCGCGTCGTCGCGCTCCATCGACGCGAGCGCCCGCACCGCCACGTCGAGCCCCTTGAGCGGCTGGATGCGGCCGACGAACAAGAGCACCGGACGGTCGCCGAGATCGAGGTCGAGCGCGACGCGTGCACCGGCTCGATCGCCCGGACTGAAGAACGCGTGATCGACGCCCGGCGGCACGATCTCGATGCGGGCGGCGTCGGCGTCGTAGTGCTGGACCAGTTCGACCGCCTCGGCCGAGGCGTTCGCGAGGATCGCGTCAGAGCACCCGATGATCTCGCGCTCGGCCTGGATGCGATGGGCCGGCTCCGGATCGCCGGCGAGCGACTTCACCGCCCCGAGCGTGTGGAAGGTCGACACGAGCGGCAGGTCGAGTTCGTGCTTGATGGTGTGCCCGGCGACCCCGGACAGCCAGTAGTTCGCGTGCACGGCGTCGACCGGATGGTCCTCGAGATGGCCGAGCACCCCCTTGGTGAAGTCGCCGACCGTGTCGACCAGCGACTCCTTCGCCAGATCCGGGTCGCCGGCGTCGACATGGACGACACGGAAGCCCGGCTCGATGTCGACGACGTCGGGGAGATCGGGGTGGTGCCGGCGGGTGTACACCTGGCAGTCGACACCCGCCTGGGCCAGCGAGCCGACCAGTTCCCGCACGTAGACGTTCATGCCGCCACCGTCGCCCGACCCCGGTTGGACGAGCGGCGACGTGTGGAGCGACAGGACGCCCAGGCGCTGCACGGGACGATGGTCGGGACGTTGCACGGCTGCGTCAACGCCCCGCGGCGTCGGAGAATTCCGGGTCGTCATCACTTTCGTCGCGCGCCCCATCGCCAGTCGCGTCGCCAGCGCCGTCGTCCGCTCCGTCGTCGGGGAGCGGCGATCCGGCCTCGGAACGGAACGACTGGTAGATCCGGATGAGGGCCTGACGCTGGTCAGCCGACAGCGATGTGTCTCGCCGGATCTCGCTCACGACGTCGACCGAGTCGTCTCGTTCCTCGAGGATCCCGGCCCGCACATAGAGCGACTCGGCCGAGATCGACAGCGCCTTGGCGATCTGCTGGAGGATCTCGGCCGACGGCTTTCGCAGACCTCGTTCGATCTGGCTCAGATACGGGTTGGAGACGCCGGCCGTCTCGGCCAGCTTGCGCAGCGAGACATGGGTCGTACGGCGCTGCTCCCGGATGAACGCGCCGAGATCACCCCAGCGCTCGGACTCCTCGGTCAACGCTCAGGACGCCGGGGCGAGGAGATCGCGTGCGGCGTCGAGGAGGTCGACGGCCGAGAACGGCTTCGTCATGTAGCGGTCGGCGCCGGCGGCCATCGCCGCCTCGCGCGTCGCGGCATCGTCGCGAGCGGTGAGCATCAGGACCTTCATCCGGTCGTGCGGGATCTGGCGGCAGACCTCGACGCCGTCGATGCCCGGCATCATCACGTCGAGCACCACGAGCTGCGGGCCACGCGGGCCGCCCACCGAGCGCATCAGCTGGAGCGCCGCCGGGCCGTCTGCGGCCTCGACGACCTCGTAGCCGTCGGCCTCGAGCACCGAGCGGATCACCTTGCGCACGTCGGGTTCGTCATCGACGATCAGGATCGCTGGCGGCATCTCGTCCATGGGGTCAGTCAAGCAGCTGAAGGTGCGACGCGCCCCGTCGATCGTGCAGGCCGGGGCCGCCCGTCAGGGCTGATTGAGCAGGCTGTCGACCGAGGCCTCGCCCGACTTGTACCGGCGGGTCAGCTCGGCTTCGAACGCGTCGATTCGGTCGAACAACGACCGGCGGAGGCCAGACACCTTCTGCTCGAAGGCCGCCAGCGCCGACGCCGCCGCGCGGAGTTGGTCGTCGCTGAGCTCCCCGGGCTCGCCGAGATGGGTGTCGGTGATGATGCCGTCGAGTTCGTCCTGCAGGTCGTCGTCGACCGTCCCGATCCCGATGCTCGACGGGAGGCGTCCGGTGCCCTCGCTACGCGTGCTCCCCGCCAGCAGGTCGGGGAGGCGGGCGATCAGCCCTTCGAGGTCGTCCCCGTCGCCTCCGTCGCGACGTCGACCCTGTTCGGCAGCGACCACGTCGAGACGCCCCTGCACGAGGCGGCGCAGGTAGGACAGACCGGTCTCGATCTCCTTGCATTCCGCGCGGCGGGCACGCACGTCCTCGATGGAGAGGGCGGCCACGTCGCCCGGGTAGTCGTCGGCGAGGATTGCTTCGAGATTCGAGCTCACGGGTCACTCCTGTCGGCGCCCACGTCGGGACCTACGGGAAACGGTACCGCAGGTCGTCAGGAGACGAACGTGTCGATGCCGAAGTACCAGAGCGGGGCTGCCAGCAGCAGCGAATCGACCCGTCGCAACGCCGGAGCGAATGCCCGCGAGTGGGGCAGCATCGCCGTGGCCAGGTACTGGCCACCGAGCGCGAGCGGTGCGACCAGCAGCCCGAAGACCATGGCCTCGCCGACACCGAAGGGCGGGAATCCACCGGCGGCGACGGCCATCGAGACCACGAGCACGCCGGCCGCACCCGCGAGGGGGCCCTCGACGTTGTTCGCCGCCCCCGAACCGACGAGGTAGTCGCCCGATTCGTACGCCGAGGCGATGAGGACCAGTGCGATGGCCGACCAGATCTCGCGATCGGCCAAGAGGACGAGGCAACCACCGGCGACGGCCGGCGGGAGGGCACATTGCAGCAGCAGGCCGACGTTGCCCATCGAGACCGACGGGGATCCGTCGTCTGCGCCCCCGCCGAGCGACACGGCGATGGCGAGACCGGCGAGGGCCAGCACGCCGAGGCCCATGAGCTTGGGCCCGAAGGCCGCCAGGGTCACGACGACGGCGACGGACCCGAGCGCGACCGTCGGGTCGACGTCGCGACCGGCGGCCCGCCACGTGCGCAGGCAATGCGACCCGGCGGCACCGAACGCGACGCCGAAGTACAACACGATGCCGACGAGGCCCAGGGTGAACGCGACCACGGCGCCGACGAACCACGCGATCCCCAGCCGCACCCGCGGGCCGTCGATGTCGTAGTGGACGCGCCACCGACTGCCAGAGCGGGCGTGCAGTTTGGCCGCCCGCGCCTTCTGCTTCGCCTGCACCCTGGCGCGGCGACCCTTCGGTCTCGCGGTCGTCTTGTCGGCGGCGGACTTCTTCGCAGCGGCCTTCTTCGTGGTCTTCGGTCGCGACTTCTCTGTGGTGGCCACGGTGTCAGGCCCCACCGGAGACAGGCGGGAGCACGGCGACCTCGTCGTCCGCCGTGACCGGATCCTCGCGTTTGGCGGGTTCGCCGTTCACCCACACCTTGCACGACCGCAGGATCTCGCCGAACCCGTCGCCGTAGCGGCGCACCGCAGCATCCAGCACGTCCCCGACGGTTGCGCCCTCCACCGTGTCGCGGTCGGCGCCCGCGGCCTCCCGGGCACCGGCGAACAATCGGAGGGCGGGCATCCCCCGAATCGTACCGATTGCTCCCGGACGGGCTGCAGGGGGGCACGGGCCGCAGCAGTACGGTCGCCGAGCGTGACCGCTCGAATCCTGCTCGTCCGCCACGGCCAGTCGACATGGAACGCCGACGGCCGTTGGCAGGGCACCGAGGACCCGCCGCTGTCGACGCTCGGCGTGCGGCAGGCCCACCTCGCCGCCGAATCGCTCGGCACGTTCGACCTGATCGGGGCGTCGCACCTCGAACGCGCGTCGGTGACCGCGACCATCGTCGCCAACGAACTCGGCATCGGGCCGGTCGTCACCGACCCCGACCTGGGCGAGCGGTTCGCCGGAGCGTTCCAGGGCATGACCCGCCCCCAGATCGAGGAGCGGTTCCCGGGGTACCTCGCCGACGGGCGGCGCCCGGACGACTACGAGTCGAACGAGTCGGTCGCCGAGCGTGCCGTCGGTGCGCTCGCCCGCATCGCGTCCGACGTCGGCGACGGGGGAACCGCGTTCGTGGTGTCGCACGGCGGGGTGATCCACACGCTGGAGGAGCTCGTCGGCGCCACCCGCGAGGGTCGGCTCCCGAATCTCGGCGGCCGCTGGTTCGAGGTCGGCCCGGGCGTGCTCCGCAGCGGCGAGCCCGTCCTCCTCGTCGACGCCGACAACGTGACCGTCCCCGGCCAGATCTAGCCAGACGCCGGGCCGGACGGACCGCGGGCACCGACGACGGAGATGGCACGGATCCACAACTGCTCGAACGGCTGAGTAGCGTGCCCGTTCGCCCTTCGGGGGTGTAGCTCAGTTGGCAGAGCAGCGGCCTTTTAAGCCGAAGCGCGCGGGTTCGAGCCCCGCCGCCCCCACGATCACGCCGGCCCTCGAGGCTGGCTCCACTGCCAGTGGTCGCCGTCGTGACGACGCACGACCTGGGCGGGGTTGCCGGCGACGATCGTGAAGTCGGGGACGTCCTCACGCACCACGGTGTTGGCGGCGACCACGGCGTTCTCGCCGACGCGGACGTTGCCGACGACGACCGCACCGATGCCGAGCCAGGCGCCCCGGCCGATCTCGACCCGCCGGCCGTCGCGCAGACCCTGGCGTTTGATCGGTTGGGTCACGTCCTCGTAGATGTGGCCGGTGTCGGAGATGTAGACGCGATCGGCGATCAGCGCCTCCTCGGCGATGTGCACCTGGCCCACCGCCGTGATGCGGGTGAAGTGGCCGATGTAGGCGCCGTCCTCGATCGTGACGCCCACGCCACGATCGGGGACCAACGCCTCGATCACCGCGTGCGATCCGATCTTCACGAATGCACCGACATGGATGCACTGCGGGTTCACGATCGAAACCGTCGGCATCGCGATCTCGGAGTACGGCCCGAACGACGACCATGCCAGGCCGTCCTGATCAGGCGATTCGGGGGGTCCGGGGGATTCCGACTCAGCGCTCACCTCCGCATTGTTCCCGATCGGTGAGTACTCTCAGCGGACCGATCCGCCGATCCGACTGGGGAGCGCGCTGTGGATCTCGCCCCGCGAGGACTGACCCGATCGATCGTGCAACTGGGTCAGGCCGCGCAGAACGCCCTCGAAGTCGCCCGCTTCGGTGGACTCGAGACCGGCGAGGAGTCGACGCCGTTCGAGGTCGTCGCCTCCCATCCGGTGTACAAGTTGCGTCGCTACGGCGACCCCGGCGACGGCAGCGTCCGCAAGCCACCGATCATCCTCGTGCCGCCGATGATGCTGTCGGCCGACGTGTACGACGTGTCGCCGCAGTCGAGCGCTGTCGGCCAACTCGCCGCCGGTGGCCTCGACCCGTGGGTGGTCGACTTCGGGGCACCCGAGCACGAGGAAGGCGGGCTCGAACGCACGCTCACCGACCACGTGGTCGCATTGAGCGCCGCGGTCGACGAGGTCATCGAGATCACCGGCGGCGACGTCCACCTCTCGGGCTACAGCCAAGGCGGGATGTTCTGCTACCAGGCAGCCGCCTACCGACGCGGCGAAGGTCTCGCCAGCCTGGTCACCTACGGCAGCCCGGTCGACACCCACAGTCAGGTGCCCTTCGGCCTCGACGACGAGTTGTTGGTCAACGCCATCGACTTCGTCGCCGACAACATCCTCCCCAACGTCACGCTCCCGGCGTGGGCGAGCAAGTTCGGGTTCCGGCTGCTCGACCCGATCGGCACGGTCCGCAATCAGATCCAGTTCGCGGCGCAACTCCACGACCGCGACTCGCTCCTCCCCCGCGAGGGGCAGCGTCGCTTCCTCATGGACGAGGGTTGGGTCGCATGGCCGGGACCGGCGCTCGCCGAGTTGGTCAAGCAGTTCATCGTGTCGAACCGGATGCTCTCGGGCGGGTTCGTCATCGACGGGCGACCGGTGACCCTCGCCGACATCGACTGTCCGATCCTGTGCTTCGTCGGCTCGAAGGACGACATCGCTCCCGAGGAGGCGGTCCGGGCCGTCGCGACCGCTGCCCCGGCGGCCGACGTCTACGAGACGCCACTCGAGGCCGGCCACTTCGGTCTCGTGGTCGGGTCGCAGTCCACCACCGTGACCTGGCCGACCGTCATCGACTGGGCGTCGTGGCTGACCGACGGCGGCGAGCGACCGGCGGGGATCGACCGTCTCGACGCCGAGCGTCCGTCGTCCACCCGACCCAAGAGCGATCTGGAGCGATCCGTGAACCTCGCCGCCAACATCACCGCCGGGCTCGGGCGCGCCGTGACCACGGGAACGAAGGTCGGCGTGCGGGCGATGCGCGACCTCGCCGTCGACGGGGTCGGCTCGCTGATGCGACTCAACCGCATCGACCAGGTGAAGCCGACGTCCCGGATCTCGATCGGCTCCGTGACCGACGAACAAGCCCACGCCGCCCCCGACGACACGGTCTTCCTGTTCGAGGGACGCGGCCACACGTACCACGCGGCGAACGAACGAATCGACAACGTCGTCCGCGGGCTCATCAAGATCGGTGTGCGCCGGGGCTCCCACGTCGGCGTGCTCATGGACACCCGCCCGAGCGCGCTCGGCGTGGTCGTCGCGCTCAACCGCCTCGGTGCCGTCGCCGTGCTGCTCCGGCCCGACGGTTGGCTGCAGCGCGAGGTCGAACTCGGCCGGGTCACCCGTATCGTCGCCGACCCCGAGCACGGCGAGCAGGCTGCGGCGATCGAGAACATCCCGGTGCACATCCTCGGCGGTGGCGGTGGCCCGCGTGACCTCGGCTCGGCCGTCGACGACATGGAGGCCATCGACCCCGACGCCGTCCCTCTCCCCGGCTGGTACGAGCCCAATCCCGGTCGCGCCCAGGACCTGGCCTTCATCCTCTTCACCGGCGAAGCGGGCAACACGAGGGTCAACCGGATCTCGAACGGTCGGTGGGCGCTGTCCGCATTCGGCACGGCGGCGTCGGCGTCGTTCAACCGCACCGACACGGTGCTCAGTCTCACTCCGATCCATCACCCGTCCGCGCTGCTCACGGGCATCGGCGCCGCCCTCGCCAGCCGGGCCCGTCTGGCGATGACCACGGGCTTCGACCCTGACACGTTCTGGTCCGAGGTCCGCCGCTACGGCGCCACGGCGGTCACCTACACCTGGACGATGGGCGCCGACATGCTCGAGGCGCCGGCGTCAGGCCGCGACGTCCACCACCCCATCCGGCTGTTCATCGGCTCGGGCATGCCCCAGAGTCTGTGGAAGCGGATGGAGGTGCGGTTCGCTCCGGCGAAGGTCCTCGAGTTCTATGCCTCGACCGAGGGCGATGCCGTCCTCGTCAACGTCAAGGGCGACAAGGTCGGCTCGATGGGTCGCCAACTCCCGGGGAGCGCCAAGCTCAAGGTCGCTCGCTTCGACATCGAGGCCGGCCGACTCGTCGAGGGGCCCGACGGCTTCGCGGTCGAGTGCAACCCGGGCGAGGTCGGCATGCTGCTCGCCAAGCTCAGCGTGCGCGATGGCGCCTACCCCGACCGCTCGCTGCGGGCGCTGTTCGAGGGCGGGGATGCATGGCTCGCCACCGGCGACCTGTTCACGGTCGACGCCGACGGCGATCACTGGCTGGTCGGGGGCGTGCAGTCGCTGATCCGCACCCCGTTCGGGGCCACACCGCCGATCCCCGTACAGGACGCCGTGTCGTCACTCGACGCTGTGCATCTCAGCGTCGCCTACGGGGTCCAGGAGAAGGACGGCTCGACCGCGGTCGCGGTGGCGGTCGAACTCCGCGACGGCAAGAAGCTGACCCCGGCCAAGCTCCGCGACGCCGTCGCCACGCTTCCGCGCCCGGACCGTCCGAAGTACATCCGCGTCGTCGACGAGATCCCCCGCACGACCTGGTATCGCGTCCGGACCGGCCCGCTCCGCGACGTCGGCATCCCCACCGACGAGGAGATCTTCGTCCTCAAGGACGACCGCGAGACCTACCGCAAGCGGTCCCCCCGCAAGACGACGGTGCGCTGAAGCTCACTCGTACTCGGCGCCCATCTGTTGGAGGACGTCGAGCAGCCGGATGGGCGAGTCTGAGGCCGGTTCGCCGGCAACGACGGCGTGTGGTGGCGTCTCGGAGAACCGGCCCCGGCCGTCGTTGTGACCGGTGTAGATCGGCTCCTCCTCGATCCACACGACCGATCGTCCCCCCGAACTCGCCCCCACCCTCACGCGACGCGCCGTTGTCGGAGGTCACGAAGCGCCTCGTGTTGCCGAGTTCGCCCATGGCGCGCAGGTCGTCGACGAGTCGTCAGAAGTTCTAGCCGGGTCCGCCGTCGACCGGACTCACGACCACCCCGTTCTTGTCACAGGTCCGAACCAGGAGATGGCGTCAGGTGTGACAAGAACCAGTGGGGGTGGGGTCACGGGCGGACCTCGTAGTAGACGTTGGCGGGTTCGCCGGGGTCGTGGGGGACCACGGTCGAGAACCCGGCGTCGGTTGCGAGCTCGCGCAGCTTGGATGCGGGGAGGCCCACGGTGCCGAGGCCCATCCCGCCCGGCTCGCTCGTGGCCGACGACATGCACGAGGTGATCGAGAAGCCGAACATCATCGCCAGCATCGGGTTCTTCTTGTTGTCCTCGAGCGTGTCGGCGCAACGGATCTCCTTGACCAACAGCGCGCCGTCGTCGCGCAGCGCGCCACGGATCGCGGCGAGCGCGTCGTCGGGCCGGGTCATGTCGTGCAGGCAGTCGAAGGTGAGCGCCAGATCGAACGACGCGTCAGCCGGCACGTCCTCGGCCCGCCCGTGGACCAGCGTCACGTTGTCGAGGTGCGCGAGCTTCGCGGTCGCCCGCTCGATCGCGTGGCGCGACGGGTCGTAGCCGACGAAGGTCGACGCGGGGAACGCGTTCGCCATCGCCTCGAGCGCGACGCCGGACCCGCACCCCACGTCGACGACGGAGCCTCCCGTCTCCAACCGGTCGACCACGCCGTCGAGCATCGGGAGGATCACCGGGACGAGCGCGAGCCGGGCCCACGGGCCCAGCTGACGTTCGGTGCGATGTGCGCCGCTGGGGCCGAGGCGGTCATAGGGCAGGCCGATGCCGGTGCGGAAACAGTCCGCCAGGTCGTCCACCAGGTCTGTCTCGAGCGGACCGCCGAACGCCCCGACCGCCGCGAACAGCGACGAGCCGTCGTCGACCAACACGGCAGCGCCGGCGGGCGACAGTTCGAACCGATCGGTGCCCGAGTCGATGGTGGCGACCTCGACGTGGTCGACGAGCCCGGCAGCCGCCTGCGACGACACCCACTCGCGCACCCATCGCTCCGACAACCCACCGGAGCGCTCGGCGAGCTCGGCCGATGTGAGCGGCCCGGCGCCGGCCATCGCCTCGTACAACCCGAGCCGATCGCCCAGGTGGATGAGGAGCGAGACGAGCTCGCCCTGCTTGTAGTTCCAGACCTTGAACGCCATCAGCGCTGCGGCCTCGTCGTCGATCTGGTCGTGTACGTCGGTCATCTGTCCCCCTTGTTCCGCAGAAGTCCTAGCAGGAGCGAGCGATACGCTCACCCACCGATGACGACCGTGCTCGGCGTCGACGGTTCCCGGGGCGGCTGGGTGGGCGTGCGGTGGGACGGCACCACGCCGACCCCGTGCTTCGAGGAATCGCTGGCTGATCTCTGCCGGGCGGCCGGGCCCGTCGACGTCGTCGCCGTCGACATGCCGATCGGTCTCGAAGCCCGTGGACCGCGGGCGTGCGACACCGAGGTCCGTCCACTGCTCGGCCCCCGGCGCTCGTCGTTGTTCGCCCCGCCGGCGCGCGGCGCGCTCGACTGTGACGACTACGCGGCTGCCAACGCCTGGTCGAAGGCGCATGTCGGGCACGGGTTGTCGAAACAGGCATGGATGCTCGCGCCGAAGATCCGCGAGGTCCGTGCGCTGGCGGCCACCGAGCAACACGAGTTGTTCGAGGCGTTCCCCGAGCTGTCGTTCCTGGCGATGAACGGCGACCGATTCCTCAGCCACGCCAAGCGGACGTGGACCGGTATGGCCACCCGGCTCGAACTCCTCGACCGGCACGGCCTCGCGATCGAAGCGAACGCCGGCCGCGCCGGCGACGTCGCCGCCGACGACATGATCGACGCAGCGGCACTCGCATGGTCGGGCATGCGCATCGCCACCGGTCGGGCGCGGCATGCGCCCGCCGAGCTCAGCCCGGGGACGCCGTCGATCTGGTGGTGACCCACCACTCGATGACCTCGGCGGCGACAGATTCGGGGTCGTCGGAATCGATTCGGACGATGGTGTGGTCCTCGATGACCGACGCCACGGCGTCCGCGTCATCGACCACAGACGACGGCGTCTCGACGACGAGCGTGGGAACGGGGACCGCAGCCAGCATCCGCACCGTGTGAGCTCGGTCGCCGAACGTCGGCGTGAGTTGCGCCCGCGCGTCCGGGGTGCCCGGCGCCGGTATCTCGAGTGCCCCAGGCGTCGTGAGGATCGCCCGGCGCGCGTCGCGCACCGCGGCGTTGCGGTCGGCGAGATCGAGCCAGGGTCCCCCCAGGCCGTCCACCAGCACCAGCGCCGAGGCTCGGCCGCCGAGTGCGAGGGTGCGGGCAACGAGACCGTTCTTGCCCACGCCGACGACGACGGGTTCGGTGCCCGGCGGCGGCGAGAGGTGGTCGATCAGGGCGAACACTGCGTCCCCGGCCTCGTGGTGCCCCCCGACCGGCGGGGGCGCGCTGCCGTGGCCGGGCAGATCGGGAGCCACGATGGCGCCGCCCCACGAGGAGAACGCGTGCGCCCACGGGCCACCGCCATCCGACCCGAGGTCGTGGATCACGAGCAAGCCCGTCGCCGATGTATCGGTCACGACAGGACCTGCTGCGCCCGGAGGAACGCCTCGATCTCGGCCAGGACGAAGTCCGGGTTCTCGACATGGACGTAGTGGCCGGCGTTCGGCACCGAGCGCCACCGCGCATCCGGGAGGGCCGCGACGCGACGCTCGACCTCGTCATCGGAGACCTCGGTCCAGGCGTCGTCCTCCGACGACATCAAGGCCAGGACCGGCACTGCGACGTCTTCGTAGCCGGCGAGGATCATGTCGATGGAGAACCCGTCGGGGACACCGAGGTTGAACACCGGGTCCGTCTTCCAGACGAAGCCACCCTCGGTCTCGACACTCCCGTGCTCGACGAGGTGATCGAGGAACCGACGGGGCAGGCGGATGTTGATGCTGCCGCGCCGGGTCGCCATCTCGTCCTGCGACGCCCACACGCGCACGGGCCGGCCGAGCGCCTTTGCGATCTGGTCGAGCGCGGCGGTCGTCCCCTCCACCGGCTCGAAGTCCGGGAACGCCTCCGCCGGCGGGCCCAGGCCGTCGAGGTTCACCAGCCAGGCGAACCGGTCGGGCGCGGTGCCGGCGGCGCTGAGCGCCTGGCCGCCGCCCATCGAATGACCGATGACGCCGATGGGCTCGCCCGGCGTCCCGGCTTCGTCAGCGAGAAGACGAGCGAGCTCGCACACGTCGAGCGTCGCTGCCGTCCACATCATCCCCGAGGCGATCCGGCCGCTGTCGCCATGACCACGGAAGTCGACGGCGACGGCGTGGAACCCCAGTGCAGCGAACCGCGGGGCGAAGTCGTCCCACATACGGCCATGGTCGTGGGCGCCGTGCAACAACAGGACCGGCGGGGCGGTGGGGTCGCCCCAGCACCAGGCGCGCAGACGCGTGCGGTTGACGTCGATGAACCTGGTCCGGTCCGGTTCGGCGAATGGCCCCGTGTGCCCCACGGCCGCCATGTTCGCAGCGAGAGGTGGGACGGCGGCAATCGAGTATCCGGATCTCGTGTATCGGGCAGGATGGCGACATGTTGCATCCGGACCTCGAGATCGGCGTCGTGTTCCCCCAGATCGAACGGGCGGGCGATGCCGACGCCGTCCGGCGCATCGGCGCCGCCGCCGAGGACCTCGGCTTCGACCACCTGCACGCCTACGACCACGTGCTCGGCGTCGAGCACGACGGCCGCGACCCCGAGTTGTGGGGTTCCTACGACGAGGACGACCCGTTCCACGATCCGTTCGTGCTCTTCGGCTACCTCGCCGGCCGCACCGAACGGCTGAAGTTCTGCAGCGCGGTGCTCGTGTTGCCCCAGCGTCAGACCGCGCTCGTCGCCCGCCAGGCCGCCGACGTGGCCATCCTGTCCGAGGGCCGGTTCCGCATGGGGGTCGGCGTCGGTTGGAACTGGGTCGAGTACGAAGCGCTGGGTCAGGACTTCCACACGCGGGGCAAGCGACTCGACGAACAGATCGAGACGCTCCGAGCGCTGTGGTCCGACAAGACGGTCGACCTCGACGGCCGCTTCGACACGATCCCCCGTGCGGGCACACCGCCCCGGCCGGCGGCCGCTCCCGAGATCTGGATCGGCGGCTTCGGCGACGCGGCGTTCAGGCGGTGCGCGCGCGCCGGCGACGGCTTCCTCTTCGGTGGCCCGCTGCGGACCGTGGTGGATGGGCTCGAGCGTCTCCGAACCCTGGCCGAGGAACACGACCGTTCGGTCGGCCACGGCCCGGACGAGATCGGCGCGGAGTCGATGTTGCTCTCGAAGAAGGGCCCCGACGACGTCGCCGCCAAGATGCGGGCGTGGGCCGATGCCGGTGGCACCCGGGCGTCCGTGGTCACGATGGGCCTCGGCCTCGATTCGACCGACGCCCACGTCGACTACGTCAGCAGCGTCGCCGAGGCCATCCGGAAGGGATGACCCCGGCGGATCGCTGCTGCCGCGATGGGGTCAGGACGCCAGCGCGGCCTGGCCGGTCCCGACGGTGATCTTCCTCGGCTTGGCCGTCTCGGCCACCGGGACGGTGAGCGTCAGTACGCCGTCGGCATAGTCGGCGTCGATGCGCTCGGTGTCGAGATTCTCGCCGAGGAACAGCGTGCGGGAGAAGGTCCCGTGGGCTCGCTCGGAGGCGACGACCTGGGCGTCGTCGTCGAGGTTCCAGCGACGTTCTGCGGTGACGACCAACTGGTTCTTCTCGACGGTGATGTCGATGGTGTCGCGGTCGACGCCGGGGAGGTCGAAGTGCACGGTCACCTCGTCGCCGGATCGGAAGGCGTCCATCCGCATCGTCGGCGCGGACGCTCGACGCTGACGTTCGGCGACCTCCTCGGTCACTCGGTCGAAGTCTCGGAAGGGATCGAAACGCAACAGCATGGTGTTCCTCCTCGAAGGGGATGGGTGAGCTGGAATGATCTCCAGCACTTGTTCTACCCCGACCCAGAGAAGTTGACAACACTTCACTCAGGTTTTCTGTTGCTCTTTGCCCGACCCCCACGAGCGGGTGACGCCCTCAGACGCGACCCTCGGTGGCGTCGTCGCCGAAGAGGCCGCGGCTCCAGTGTTCGACGTCGGGGCCGCGACGCAGGTGGTGGCCGCCGTCGACGCCGATGGCCTCGCCCGTGATCCACGACGACTCGGGGCCGAGCAGGAAGCGCACGAGGTTGGCGACGTCGACGGTCTCGCCGACGCGCCCGAGCGGCATCTGGGCCAGATAGTCGTCGCGCACCTGAGGGTCGGCGTCCAATGCCGCCGCCAACTCGGTGGGGACCATGCCCGGGCGCACGGCGTTGACCCGCACGCCGGCCTGGCCGAGTTCGTCGGCAGCGGTCTTGATGAGCGCCTCGAGCCCCGCCTTCGACACGCAGTACACGGACATGAAGCGGTGCGTCAGCGGCGCAGCGATCGACGAGATCCCGACGAAGCTGCCACCGCCCGCCTTCACCATGGCGGCCGCCGAGTGCTTCAGCGTGAAGAACGCGCCGGTCAGGTTGATGCCGATGATGTCGTCCCACTGCTCGGCCGGCATGGCGACGACCGGGGCGAGCGTGCCGTTGCCGGCGGCGGCGACGCAGTACTGGAGCGCACCGGTGGCCTCGGTGGCGGTGGCCACCGCGGCGGCGACGTCGTCCTCCGATTTCACGTCGCACACGGCATGACGGACGTCGACGTCGTCGCCGGCGATCACCTTCAGCTGTTCCACCGCGCCGAGCAGGCGATCCTCGGTGCGGCCGGCGATCGTGACGGAAGCGCCATCTCGTACGAGCGCCTCGGCGCAGGCCAGACCGATGCCGCTGCCGCCGCCGGTGATGAGTGCCGCGTGTCCTGTGAGTGACGTCATGGCGAGAAACCTAGAGTCCGGCCATGGACTCGGGGGCCGATCACACCGGGGCACGCGCTCGTGTTCCGGCCGCCTCGTGAACGCGGCCGCCAGGTTGCCGATGAAGGCGACCGCGGGACCGATGCCGGTCGGCGACGACTGGCGCTACGAGATCAAGTGGGACGGCATGCGCCTCGTCGTCACGGTGGGCGATGGCTCGACTCGTCTCACGTCGGCGAACGGGAAGGACGCCACGGTCTCGTTCCCGGAGCTCGCGGGTCTCGGGGCCGCGCTCGGCGTCGATGCCGTGCTCGACGGCGAGGTGGTCGCGTTCGACGACGCCGGGCGGCCCGACTTCGGCCGACTCCAACAGCGCATGCACGTGAGCAACCCCCGTCACGCGGCGGAGCGAGCCGCCGCCGTGCCCACCGTGCTGTGTCTGTTCGATCTGCTCGCCCTCGACGGCAACGACGTGACGGGACTTCCGCTCGCCGATCGGCGCCGTCTTCTCGAGGACCTGGTCGACGCCGGCCCGCACTGGCAGGTCCCGGCCTGGCACGACGACGGCCCGGCGCTGCTCGATGCCGTCACCGATCGCGGACTCGAGGGCGTGGTCGCGAAGCGCACCGATTCGCGCTATGTCCCCGGAGGCCGCACACGCGAGTGGGTCAAGGTCAAGGTGCGACGGCGCCAGGAGTTCGTCGTCGGCGGCTGGGGCGCTGGCGAGGGAGGTCGCGCGGGGCGCATCGGCGGACTGCTGGTCGGGTATCACGACGTCCCCGGCGGGCCGCTCCGCTTCGCCGGTCGCGTCGGCAGCGGGCTCGGCGACCGCGAGATCGACGCGCTCCATGACCTGTTCGTCGCCGCGGACGAGTGCCCGTTCGACCCGGAGCCTCCGGTCGATCAACGCCGCGCCGTCACCTGGGTCCGGCCCGAGGTCGTCGTCGAGGTCGCCTACGCGGAGTGGACGGGCGACGGACGGCTCCGTCATCCGACGTATGCCGGCCGCCGAACCGACGTCGATCCGGGCGACGTGACCGCGACGCCGTAATGTCGGACCCGTAGCGAACGAGACGAGGGGAGCACGGTGAGCAGCGACGTCATCCGCATGACGATCCCTGCGGTGCTCGCCTACGCACGCCTCCCGCGCGTGGCGGTCGCCGGTCTCGCCACCCGCTCGGGCTTCAGCTACGACGAGGTCGAGGATCTGCGGCTCGCGATCGGCGAGGTGTGCCAGGTGCTCCTCGACGGCGCCGATCGCGACGGGACGTTGACCGTCTCGTTCACGATCGAGCGGGGCCGCATGGGCATCGAGGTGGTCTCCGACGGGCCGGCCGGCCGCAACGACGGCGCCGGCGAGAAGCTGTCGGGTCAGTTGATCGAGGCGACGGTCGGCGCGGTCGACGTCAGCGACGAGGGCCGACGGATCAGCTTCACGAAGGTCGCCGTCGACGACGACCTCGACTGAGCCGCGACGGTCAGTCGCGGAGGTACGAGCGATCGTCGCCCGTGACCTCGCCGATCGCATCGGCGGCGACGGCCGGCGACAGCACGAGGAACGTCGACTCGCTCCGCACCCGCTCGTCGCCTCGATGGTCGAGGATCCGACCCACCGTCGAGATCGTGTCGCCGTCGGTCGACGTCACCGCGCCCTCGAGCGTGTATTCCTTGCCGACGCGGACGGGTTTGAGGAACTCGGCTGACGTCTTCGTCGTCACCGCGAACTTGCCGGCCACGGCGATCGTCGCCCACGCCTGTACCTCGTCGAGCACCGCCAGGCTCACGCCGCCGTGCAGGTAGCTCGGGGCCCCCGAGAACGCGTCCGACAGTTCGAACGTCGCGGACACGACGTCGCGTTCGTCGTCGTGGAAGAACGGCACTCGCAGACCTCGGCCGTTCTCGGGCTCGCACACGAAACAGTTCGAGGTGAATCCCCACTGCTCGTTGGTGAGTCGGGTGATCGTCATGGTCCTACTTTCCGCTCGATCCGAAACCACCGAGGTCGCGTTCGCTTGCTGGGAGCTCGTCGACCCGGTCGAAGCTCGCCTCCGCCACCGGTCGTACGACGAGTTGGGCGATGCGGTCGCCGCGCACCACCTGGTAGTCGGTCTCTGCGTCCGTGTTCACGAGGATCACCTTCAGTTCGTCGCGGTACCCGGAGTCGATCAGGCCAGGGCTGTTGAGCACGGTCACCCCGTGGTTCAGGGCGAGGCCGGAGCGGGGCTGGACGAAGCCGGCCCAGCCGTTCGGGAGGGCGATGGCGACTCCGGTGGAAACGAGCACACGTCCGGAACCCGCCGGGATCACGACCGATTCCCGTGCGAAGAGATCGACGCCGGCGTCGCCTCGGTGCGCGTACGCCGGCATCGGGAGATCGGGATCGAGGAGGCGGATCGGGATCCGTACGCCGTTCGGGGTCGCGGTCACGGCCGACAGGGTACGGTCGCCGCCGATGCTCGCATGGATGGACCTCGAGATGACCGGACTCGAACCGGAGCGGCACGTCATCGTCGAGATCGCCACGATCATCACCGACGACGAGCTCGAGATCATCGCCGAGGGACCCGAGCTCATCGTCCACGCGACCGAGATGCAGTTGGCCGAGATGGACGACTTCGTGGTGGGGATGCACACCGACTCGGGCCTGCTCGACAAGATCCGGGCGTCTCCGGTCTCGCTCGCCGACGCCGGCGCCCAGACGCTCGCGTTCTTGCAGGAACACATTCCACACGAGGGGTCGGTACCCCTGTGCGGCAACTCGATCGGCACCGATCGGCGATTCCTCGCTCGCTACCTGCCCGAGATCGAGGGGTACCTGCATTACCGCAGCATCGACGTGTCGACCCTCAAGGAGCTCGGCCGCCGCTGGGCGCCCGACCTGATGAAGGCGGCGCCGGGAAAAGCCGGATCCCACCGAGCCCTCGACGACATCCGCGAATCGATCGACGAACTCCGCTACTACCGCCGCACGATGTTCGGCCCGTCGCTCAACGGCGAGTCGACAACCGACGCCCCCGCCAGCTGAGCGAGCCGAACGCGGTGGCGAACACGCTGCGGACGAACACGGCGAGGAAGAGGACCACTGAGACCGGGAACGTCGCAGCCACCCACGCGCCGAAGCGTCCCAGCTTCCTCGCCATCCACCACACCTGCACGGCGACCGTCAGGTAGAGCAGCAACGCCACCGCCAGCGCGCCCGCGTCGACGGCCAGCGCGGCCCGGACCGGTGCGACCGTCGCCTGCACCAGCAGGGTCATCCACGCCACGATCAGCACGGTCGTCGCCAGGCGGACCCCCCGCACCCCCGTCGCGAGGTTCTTGGTGAAACCTTCCACCACCTGACCCATCCCCTGGGGGTACATCCGGAACGAGACCGCGGCCCCGCCGGCCAGGATCGAGACCGGGAGCGACCGGGAGCGGAACGCGTGGGCGAGGGCCACGTCGTCGACCACCGACGAGCCGATCGCTTCGTGCCGACCGACCCGGTCGTAGTCCGCACGGCTCGTCACGAGTACGGGGCCGAACGCCCCGCGGCTGTCGCGCACCCGACCGAGCGGCGTCGCCGCATCGGTGCCGGCGAACGCGACGATGTTGAAGATCGCCGCCAGGTGCTCGGCCGGCCGTTCCGGTTCGTGGAACGGCTGCACGCTGACGAGTCCGCCGCGCTCGGCGTGCTCCGCGACCACGGCTGCGAGTCCGTCGTTTGCGAACCGCACGTCGGCGTCGACGAACACCAACGTGTCGCCCGAGGCCGCGGCAGCGCCCTGTTCGCACGCCCACGACTTTCCAGTCCACCCGTCGGGGAGCGGCGCAGACTCGACGACCCGGGCACCGCTCACGGCGGCGACGACCGCCGTCCCGTCGCTCGAGTCGTCGTCGACGACGATCACCTCGACGTCGGCGGGCAGGGTCGCCAGCAGGTGCGGGAGCGAGTCGGCCTCGTCCCGTGCCGGGACGACGACCGACACGTCGCCCAGATCGCCGAGCGCCGGTCGGTCGCCGACCCGTCGCCTGACCGCCCGCACCGCCCAGAGCAGCCAACAGCCGACCGCGAGTCGGACGAGCACCAGCGCGACATCGAGCGCGTTCACGCCACCGCCCGACCCGGAGAAATTGACCGGTCGGTCAAGTAAGGTCCGGACGCATGGTCACGCGGCAGGAACAACAGGACGCCTCGACCGAGGTCGTCGAGGTCGCTCCCGACATCTTGCGCATGCAGTTGCCGATCTCGCTCCCGGGGCTCGGTCACGTCAACACCTACGCGTTGTGCGACGACCGCGGGCTCGCCGTGGTCGATCCCGGTCTCCCGGGCAAGGCGTCGTGGAAGGCACTCGTCGACCGGTTGGGCAAGGCCGGCTACGGGGTGACGGACGTCCACACCGTCATCGTGACGCACAGCCACCCCGATCACTTCGGCGGTGCCGGGATCCTGCGCCACGAGGCCGGCGCCGACGTGTTGACGCATTCGGCGTTCCGCACCTGGCTCGACCCCGACGAAGGCGACGACGCCGGACCCGACGAACTCCCCGAGTCGGTGCTCGACGCGCCAGTCGACGGTGACGACACACCGGCCAGCCATGGGCGCAAGCCATGGGAGATCCAACAGCCCTGGGGTGGCGGGACGTTCAAGCCGCCGCTGGACCGGCGGATGAAGATGGGGTTGATGAAGACCATGGGTCGGCGCTGGATGCGTGCGCCCGAACCGAGTCATCGCGTCGATCAGGACGACGTCGTCACCTTCGCCAACCGCGAGTGGGTGGCGGTCCACACGCCCGGCCACACCAACGACCACCTCTGCTTCTACTCCCCGGCCGACGGCATCGTGTTGTCGGGCGACCACGTCCTCCCGACGATCACGCCACACATCAGCGGTCTGGTCGCCGGCGCCGATCCGCTCGCGCAGTTCTTCGCCAGCCTCGACCGGGTCGCCGGCCTCGGCGACCTCTCCCTCGCGCTCCCCGCACACGGCCTCGAGTTCACCGACGTCGCGGGACGCTGCCAGGAGATCAAGGACCACCACGCCGAGCGACTCCAGAAGCTGCGAGACGCGTCGACCGCGGTCGGCGAGACCGACGTCGTCGAACTGTCGCATCACCTGTTCAAGGAACGGTCGTGGGGCCGCATGGCCGAGTCCGAGACCTACGCCCACCTCGAACACCTCCGTCACGCCGGAGAGATGACCTCACGGCGCATCGGCGATGACCTGCACTACGCCATGGTCCCCGAGCCCGCTCCGTCCGAGCCCGCTGAACGCTGATCAGGGCTGGTCCCGTCCGCCCCAGCGTCGGACCTGCGCACTCGACCGAGCGGCGCCGTCGACGATGATCCACAGGTCGAATCCGTCGACGCCGGCATCGACCACGACCCCCGGGACGTCGCCACGGTCGATCGGGCCGGGGTGTTCGAGCGTCACCCGGATCGGCGGCGTCAGCGCGCCATCGTCCCCGAGCGCATCGTCGACCGGGATCCACGACACCGCATTGTTGACGTGGCCCATCAGGTCGAAGTCGCTCTTGCGCAGCGGGAACGGCGTCGGTGACGCACCCTCGGGCGCCGGCGCATGGTGCAGGCGGGCGCGCACCTTTCGCCCGCGGGCGGCCGGGGCGTAGAGCGAATCGAATCGTTCGGGCAGCCTCGCCGGACGACCTGAGGCGTCGAGGTGCACCCACAGGACCGCGGCCTCGACGCGGCCGCCGGCGTCGCCCTCGATCCGAACCCGTCGCTCGGCCCACCGGCCGCCGATCCCCGAACACCACGTCGACACCGTGACCATGTCGCGGAATGCCGGGAACGACTCGATCCCCATGTCGACGCGCCGCACCACCCACGGTTCGTCGGGTGGGAATCCTGCATCGGTGGTGTCCTCGTCACTCACGTCCTGGAGCATCCGGGCGAGCGCGTCGAGACGAACCCGCCCCTTGGGCGACGTGTCCGCGAGGTGCACGCGACGGCGGTGCGAGTGGATCCGACCGTCGTCCGGGAGGTCGATCTGCAGCGGGTCGTCGGCGGGCGATCCGACACTCGATTCGGGAGCCATCACGACATCGTGGCGGACGAATGAAGATTCTTTTCATTAATCCGTTGACGAACACGTCGCGAACGTGCTGCCATGACCGGCAGTCAACCGCTGGGGCGCACTCGCGCGGCCCCGTATGCCGAGCGGACAATCGACATCGAATCGAGGTGACACCCGTGCTGACGACCAACGAACGCTTCACCCAGGCGACCGATCCGACCACCGGTGTCGCGCGTCCGCGGACCTGTGCCGTCACGGCCCCGGCGTATCTCCACCTCGCCACCATTGCGTCGACCGCCGTCCATGCGAACGCCGCGACCACGGCCAACGTGTGGCTCGAGTCCGGTCGCAAGGCGATGACCAAGGTCGACTTCCACGATCGATGGCCTCTGCACCCCACATCCTGACCCAGCGTCAGGACGCAAGGACCGCAGAGGCCGTCGGATGAAAATCCGGCGGCCTTTCTCGTTCTCGGGACACGGATCACGCCCACCCCACTGAGTTCTCACCCAGCAGTCACATCCACCGACACACATCCAGCCACGAGCACAGAAGGGAGCGAGCCATGCTCGCTCGACTCGACACCGAAGACATCCAAGAGACCGAGATCGACCTGATCGACACCGACACGGACTTCGACGGCGGCATCGCCACCGGCGACCGCCCGGTGCTCGATCTGGCCCTCGAGGTCGACACCTCCTTCTGGGCGGACGCCGCCTGCGCCGAGGACAACGGGACCCTTGCGCACCTCTTCTTCTCCGAGGAGCTGCTCGACATCGCCGCCGCGAAGCGCATCTGCGCCACGTGCCCCGTGATGGAGGAGTGCCTCGAAGGAGCCTTGGCTCGCAAGGAGCCGCTCGGCGTCTGGGGTGGCCAACTCTTCCAGAACGGACGGATCCTGATGGCGAAGCGCCGTCGGGGCCGGCCGCCCAAGAACCCTCGGCCCGAGGACGAGTTCGTCCACGTCGAGGTCCCCGAGGCACTCCGCCCCCAGGTGGAGCGCCGCATCGCCTGACCGTGATGACGTCAGGTGTCGAGTTCTGAGGCCCTGCCGAAGAACTCGGTAGCGGAGACTCGCCCTGCGAGTCGAAGCGACGATCCCCAAGAGCCGCT
The DNA here is from genome assembly GCA_028822535.1 of Acidimicrobiales bacterium. Classification (GTDB taxonomy): domain Bacteria; phylum Actinomycetota; class Acidimicrobiia; order Acidimicrobiales; family Salinilacustritrichaceae; genus Salinilacustrithrix. The sequence goes on along the minus strand of JAPKDO010000001.1, from coordinate 12,434 downwards.
TGGGTCAAGGGCGGGTCGGAGTGACGACCGCCGTCTCATCGACGGCGCATGTCGAGCTCCGACCCGTCGCGGCACGATCGCCTGCTGTGAGGTGGGAATCCGGCGGCAGTACCGTCGGGTTTCCACCTCCGCCATGTCCGAACCCTCCCGCTCCCGCCCCGCACTTCCCTGGCAGGCCTACGTCGCCGCCACCGTGTTGGCGTTGACCGCCGCCGCCATGGTCCTCGTGTTCGCGTCCGGGGGCGACAGTGACTCCGGCCCGGCGCCTGGCGACGGTCCATCGGTCACGCTGCGAGACGTCCAGGACGACCGCGACCCGCTCGACGTCGAGTACACCGACGTCGACGGCACCACCGGCACCATCCGGGACTTCGTGGCCGAGGCCGGCACGCCGGTCGTCGTGAACTTCTTCGCGTCGTGGTGCCCGCCCTGCGTCGCCGAGATGCCCGACTTCGAAGCCGTGTCCCAGGGCCTCGCCGACGACGTCACGTTCCTCGGCATCGCCGTGCAGGATCGGCCCGAGGACGCCGACCGGATCGTCGAGAGCACCGGCATCACCTACGACTGGACGAGAGACATCAGTGGCGACATCGTCGGCGCCGCCGGCGTGATCCAGATGCCGTCGACCATGTTCGTCTCGGCCGACGGAACCGTCGAGAAGGTCCAGGGTGGGGCGCTCGAGGTCGACCGACTCCGGGAACTGATCGACGAGCACCTCGGCGTGGCGGGATGATCGACGCTCCCCTCGCCCTTGCGTTCGCGTCCGGCATCGTCGCCGCCGTGAACCCGTGCGGGTTCGCCATGCTCCCCGCCTACGTCGGCTTCTTCCTCGGCAAGGAGGGCGACCGCGTGCCTTCCAAGGGCGAGTCGGTGCTCCGGGCGATCCCGGTGGCGCTCGCGGTGTCGCTCGGCTTCGTGGTCGTGTTCGGCATCGTCGGCATCGCGCTCCGGCCGATCTCGTCGACGGTGCAGGAGTACGCCCCGTGGGCGACGATCGTCATCGGCATCGGCCTCGTGATCTTCGGCGTCGTCACCGTCGGCGGGTTCGAGCTGTCGGCCCGGATGCCCAAGCTGGACAAGGGGGGCAAGAGCCAGGGCCTGGGGTCGATGTTCCTCTACGGCGTGTCGTACGCCGTCGCGTCGCTCACCTGCACCATCGGCATCTTCATCGCCACGATCGTCAACGCCTTCTCCCGCACCAACTTCATCTCGGGCGTGTCGGTCCTCCTCATGTACGCCGCCGGCATGGGCTTGGTCATCACCGCGCTCACCGTTGCGATCGCGCTGGCACGCGATTCGGTCGTGAAGTTCATGCGCACCGGCATGCAGTACGCCAACAAGGTCGCCGGCGTGCTCATGGTCGTCATGGGCGCCTACGTCGCCTGGTACGGCGTCTTCTCCCTGCAGGTCCGCAACGACCCGACCGCCGCCGCCGGCCCCGTCGACCTCGTCGAGCGGTGGTCCGCCGACGCGTCGACGTTCGTCCAAGACGTCGGGGCGACCCGGTTCGGGCTCCTGCTGCTCGGGGCGATCGTCGCCATGGTCTGCATCAGCGTCCTGGCGTCGAGTCTCCGCTCCGACGACGTGTCCTGACCGGGTTGGCCGCGGGACTGCTCACCGAACTGCTCGCGCACCCGGGCGTGGAGGAGCGGTCGTCGCTGCGGTCGACGACGGGCGTGATGGCGTACCACGGCGGCAACCTCGAGGTCGGCACCGACCGGATCGCCGAAGCCGTCGCCGAGCGCACCGGCGCGTCGTCCTACGTCGTCACCCAGCCCGACTCGCTTCGCTGGCACATCCCCTCCAAGGCGTTCCGGCCCGAGGAGTCGGCCGCGCTCGCCCGCTTCGTCGACCACGTGGAGCGGGTGGTCACGATCCACGGCTTCGGTCGGCGGTCCATGTTCACGACCGTGCTGCTGGGCGGCCGGAACCGGGCGCTCGCGGCGACCATCGGTGCCCACCTACGGGCCGCGCTGCCCGGCTACGAGATCATCGACGAACTCGACGACATCCCCGCGGCGCTGCGCGGCGTGCACGCCGACAACCCGGTCAACCTCCCACCGGAGCACGGCGTGCAGATCGAACTCCCACCGAGGGTGCGCGGCAACGGCCCGTTCTGGAACGGCTGGGACGGCGCCTGGCCCACACCCCACACCGAGGATCTGATCGACGGCCTCTGCGCTGCGTTGGACCTCAGCCCGTGAACGTCGGGCGAGCGACCGTCGGCGTGGCCGGCGTCGCGGTGTCGGCCGCCACGTCGTCGTCGGGCTCGGTGGTGGTCGTCGCCTCGGTGGTGGTCGTCGCCTCTTGGAGTTCGTAGGCACCGGCATCGCAACCGGTGGTGCCGTCACCGTCGCCGTCTGTGCTGCGGGGAAGCCCGCGCTGATCGGTGATCGAGCAACCCGCCGGGTCCACGTCGACCGCCGGGGATGCGGCGGTGAGCGCCATCGTGAACGTCTCGCCTCCGTTGTCGGCGAGGTCCCCGACGTCGGCGAGGGCGGACTGCTGATCGAGCGCGGCGGTGAAATCGCACGACTCGTCGTCGACGACGTTCCCGCCACCAGAGTCGATCGGACCCAGGCACTCGTCGGTCGTGGCGCCGGTGGTCTTCTCGAGGATCGAATTGCTGATGGTGACGTCGGCGACGTTGACGTCGTACTCCTCGCCGACGACGGTTCCGGCCAGGAACTGCAGCCCTGCCGGAACAGCGGCGGTCGAACGGAACGACTGGAACGGGGTCGCCGACGAGGAGGCCGGCCGGACCTCGCCGACCGTGTTCTGGCTGAAGGTCGAGTGATCCACGGTCAACTTCCCCAACGACAGGACGTAGATCGCCGCGCCGTTGGGCGCACTGTTGGCGGTGAACGTCGAGTTGACGATCTCCACCGTGTCCCGCCCCACGTAGATCGCGCCGCCGTACTCGGCGTCGTTCCCCGAGAACGTGGTCCGGTCGATGTCCACCGTGTCGTTGCCTGCGGTCGCCGAGACCGCGCCGCCGAACACGGCCGAGTTGTCGAGGAAGTGCACGTCCTGCGTGGTCAGCGACCCGCCCTGCTCGACATTCACCGAGCCACCGAATTCGGCAGTGCCATCGCGGAGTGTCATGTCCTCGAGGGTGAGTTCCCCGCCCTGCACGTCGAAGTGCCTGGCCTCAGCGGCGCCACGGAAGTTCTGGATCGGCGCCGAGGCGACCAGGACCGTCTCGGCGACACCGTTGCCCATCACCAGGACGGGGCTGACCTCGTCGTCGTCGACGGGAATGGCACCGTTGAGCGTGAAGGTCCCGTCGACGCCGAAGGTCACGGTGCCACCCGAGGGGTTGTTGTCGACCTCGACCACTGCCTCGCGAAGCGAACAGGTCCCGTCGACGCCACCGTCGCACTGGCCGTCGACGATGAAACCGCCGTAGTCGTCGGTGGTCGTCACCACCAGGTCGATCGGTGCGCCCAGAGCACTTGCGCCCGGAGCGAAGGCCAAGACCGCGCCTCCCGCCAGTGCGACCGTGCAGAACGCAGAGATGATGATGGCCCGCCGACTCTTCATGCCACAGACGGTAGTCAGCTTCGCCGGATGCTGCCGGCGGTCAGGAGGCTCCGGGTCTACGGGGCGAGGCGCTCGCGCCGCCACCCCTCGTCGACTCGTCGATACCGCACCCGGTCGTGGAGGCGGTCGGGGCGGCCCTGCCAGAACTCCCATTCGTCGGGGACCACGCGGTAGCCGACCCAGTTCGACGGCCTCGGGATGTCGCCGTCGCCGAACCGCTCCTCCATCGCCCCGACCGCCGCTTCGAGGGTCGCCCGGTTCTCGACCGGTGACGACTGGTCCGACGCCCACGCCCCGAGCTGTGCACGACGCGGCCGGGAGGCGAAATAGGCGTCGGCTTCGGCGTCGCTCACGACCTCGACGGTGCCGTTGACCCGCACCTGGCGGTGCACGGGAATCCACACGAACAACAACTCGGCCCGAGGGTTGCCGGCGAGCGCCCGGCCCTTGGCCGAGTCCGCGTTCGTGTAGAAGACCAGGCCGCGTGGGCCTGCGCCCTTGAGCAACACGCTCCTGGCCGACGGACGACCGTCGGCGTCCGCCGTCGCCACGACCATGGCGTTCGGTTGGTCGAGGTGGTCGGCCACGGCGTCGTACCACCGGCCGAACTGGTCGATGGGGTCGTCCGCCGCCTGCGCGACCGAGAACCCCTCCGTCTCGTACTGGATGCGCCGTTGCGCCAGCGCCTCGTCGTCCATGGGTCCGGTCTACCCGACCGTCGGGTGTCGTTCGTTCCGTGGGTTCTAGATCCCATTCGTCCGGGTACGGACCGTTGTCGTGAACGCAGCGACCCAGATCCTCGAAGCACGCCCCGACCAGCGGGGCGTCGACCACGCCGTCCTCTCGATGGCGATCGACGCACTGCAGGACGTGGTCGTCGTCACCACCACCTGTGCCGACGCCTGCCTCGAGGCCCCCGGCAGCGACGACCGAGTCGACTGCATCCGGGTCTGCAACGACGCCGCTGATGTGGCGGGCACCACGTCCCGAGTGCTCTCGCGCACGGGACCGACCGTCGAGGGCACCCGCGCCCTCGTCGACGCGACGGCCAAGCTCCTCTCCGAGACGTCTGCGGTCTGCGCCGAACACGGCGACGACCACAAGCACGCCCGGGTGAGTTCGGACGTCACCGCTCGCGCCGCACAGGCACTGGCCGCCCTCCAGGCGGCCGTCGCCTCGGCCACGTTGGATTCGTAGGCGGCCCGTACCTACGGATCCTCGCCCCCCACCGCCTGGGCGGTGGGGGGCACTTTCGCGTCTACGGGGCCAGTTCCGGATGATCCCGGATCGCCCACAACGCGTCCGGGTTGGATAGTGCTTCGGTGTTCCGGACCTCGCGTCCGTTGACCACGTCGCCCACCGCGAGCTCGACCAGCTTTCCCGACCGGGTGCGCGGCAACTCGTCGACCGCCACGATCAGGCGTGGCACGTGGCGCGGCGAACAACCCGACCGGACCGCGCTCGCGATCTGACTGCGGAGACCGTCGTCGAGCATCACCCCCGCGTCGAGTACCACGAGCAGGACGATGCGCACGTCGTCGTCCTGGGTCTCCTGTGCGAACACCAGCGCCTCGGCGATGCCGTCCAGTCCTTCGACGACCCGGTAGATCTCGGCCGTCCCGATGCGGATGCCGCCGGGGTTCAGGGTCGTGTCGCTCCGCCCGTGGATCACGACGCCTTCATGGTCCGTCCACGACGCGAAGTCGCCGTGGTGCCACACGCCAGGGAAGCGCTCGAAGTAGGCGGCGCGGTAGCGGCGGTCGTCGGGATCGTCCCAGAACTCGAGCGGCTGGCTCGGGAAGGGGCGGGTGCACACCAACTCGCCACGGACGCCGACCGGCTGTGGCGCGCCGTCGTCCGACCACACGTCGACCGCCATCCCCAACGCCGGACGTTGGATCTCGCCCGCGTGCACGGGCGACGTCGGGTCGCCGAGCACGAAGCAACCGCACAGGTCGGTGCCACCGCTGATCGATGCGAGGTGCACGTCGGGCTTCACCTCGTCGTACACCCAGGCGAACCGCTCGGGACTCAGCGGCGATCCGGTCGAGGCGATCGTCCGCAGCGACGTCAGGTCGTGGTGTTCGCGTGGGGAGTAGTCCGCGTTGGCCAAGGCGTCGAGGTACTTGGCGCCGACGCCGAGGAAGTCGACCCCGTGCTCGTCGACCAGGTCCCACAGTCGTGACGGGCTCGGGTGCACGACGTTGCCGTCGACGCAGACGATGGTGACGCCGGAGGTCAGCCCCGACACCAGCCAGTTCCACATCATCCACCCACAGGTCGTGACGTAGAGCAGACGGTCGCCGGCCGACAGGTCGCTGTGGAACCGGTGCTCCTTCATGTGCTGGAGCAGGACGCGCCCGGTCGCGTGGACGATGCACTTCGGCTTCCCGGTCGTGCCACTCGAGAACAGCACGTACCAGGGGTGGTCGAAGGGACGGCGCTCGACCGGCACCGGCGATCCGCGGTGGGGCGCCAGGTAGGCGTCGTACTCATCTTCTGGGTCGTCGGCCGCGCCGCCGACGGTCACGGTTCTCGCCAGCGTGGGGAGGCCGGCGACGATCTCGGCCTTCACGTCGCGCCGGTCGAACCTCTTGCCGCCGTAGTCGTAGCCGTCGACGGCGAAGAGGACCTTCGGTTCGATCTGACCGAACCGGTCGAGCACCCCGGCCGATCCGAAGTCGGGGCTGGTCGACGAGAAGACGGCACCGATCGCCGCCGCCCCGAGCATGGCGACCACGGCCTCGATGCCGTTCGGCAGCCACACCACGACGCGATCCCCGGCCCGCACACCGTCGGCGGTGAGCGCCGCCGCCATCGCCCCGACCTCGACCGCCAGGTCGTCCCACGAGATCGTCCGCGTGCCCTGTTCGTCGACGGCGACGATCGCCGGTTCGGGGCCGGTGTGGCGCACCACGTGTTCGACCACGCTCAGGCGCGCGTCCGGGAAGAACCGAGCGTCGAACATGTCCGAACCCGGTTGGAGCACCCGCTCGCCGGGGTCGCCCACCATGCCGCACTCGTCCCACCTCGCCGCCCAGAACCGGTCGGGCTCCTCGACCGACACGCGGTGCAGCGCCGGATAGTCGTCGACCCCGAACCGTGAGAAGAGCCCCGCCATCCGCGTGGTCTCCACCCGCTCCGGCGACGGCGTCCACAACGGCGGCGGGTTCATTCCGGCGCGGGGATGTGAGTGGCGCCTCCGAGTCGTGGCTGGAGGACCTCGGGGATGGCGATCGAACCGTCGGCCTGGCGGTGGGTCTCGAGCACGGCGGCGACGGTGCGCGGCCAGCCCATCGCAGAGCCGTTGACCGTGTGGCAGATCTGCGTGCCCTTCTCGCCGGCCTTCTTCCAGCGGACGTCGGCGCGCCGAGCCTGGTAGTCGGCGAACCACGACACCGAGCTGACCTCGAGCCAGTCGTCGACGCCCGGGGCATACGCCTCGATGTCCCACGTGCGGGCGGCCGAACCGCCGAGGTCGCCGGCACACAGGTCGAGGATCCGGTAGCTCAGGCCGAGCTCCTGCAGCAGCCGTTCGCTGCGGGCGAGCACCTCCTCCTGCAGGGCGATCGCCATCTCCTCGCCGTCGGCGTATCCCATCAACTCGACCTTGTCGAACTCGTGCGACCGCAGCAGACCACGGGTGTCGCGGCCCGCCGCACCGGCTTCGCGTCGGAAGCACGACGTGTACGCGGTGAACCGCATGGGCAGGTCGTCGTGGTCGAGGATCTCGCCGGCGGCCATCGACGTCAGCGGCACCTCGGCCGTCGGGATCGTCCAGAGGTCGTCCTTGGCGACGTGGTACGCCTCCTCCTCGAACTTGGGGAGGTGACCGGTCCCGATCATGGTCTCGGTCTTCACGAGCGTCGGCGGACGGATCTCCTCCCAGGCGCCGCCCCCGGCCGGGCCGAGCGACGGGTCGGCCGACGAGTCGAGGCTGTGCCCGATCATGGCCCGCAGCAGGCGCGCTCCCCAGCCGCGGTACATCGTGAACATCGACCCGCTGATCTTCACCGCGCGTTCGCCGTCGATGATCCCCAGTTCGGTCCCGATGTCCCAGTGCGGGACGCGCTGGTGCTCGGCGAACGACGACGGGTCCGCCCCGTGGGTTCGCAAGACGACGTTGTCGTCCTCGCTCAGCCCGTCGGGAGCGTCGGGCGACGGCAGGTTCGGGATGCGTAGCAGCGCGTCGCGGATCTCCGCGTCGACCGCGTCGGTCTCGGCTGCCAACTCCTTCTCGCGGTCGCCGAGCGCCTTGGACTCGCCCTTGAGGATCTCTGCTTCGTCGCGCTCGCCTGCCTTGAACAACTCGCCGATCTGTTTCGACGTCGCGTTGACCCGCGCTCGGATGTCGTCGCGTTCGGTGGTGAGCGTCCGGAGCGAACCGTCGAGTTCGAGCACACGGTCGAGCGGGGCGAGGTCGGCGCCGCGCCGGGAGAGCCCGGCGCGTACGGCGTCGGGTTCGGAACGGATGCGGCGGAGGTCGAGCACCGCGCCGACGGTAGTGGAGGTCCCTGTTCTCCACGGATCGAGATCGCGCCAGCACGATTCATCCACACGTCGTACACTCGCCGTCACGTGACCGACGGCGGTCCGCCGCCACTCGGTTGTCATACATCCCGGGCGTCGGCTCGCGCCGGCGCCCCCGCACGACGAGGAGCGCAATGTCCAACCGCCATCGTTCGTCAAAGCAGGCAGCGCCGAGCGCCGCCCACCCAGCGCCTTCCAAGGAGGAGCGCAGGGCCGAGAACCGTCGAGCCCGACACCGGACCCACGAGTTGCTCGCCCACGCCGACGAGGAACTCGGCGAGGACCTGGTGACGCCCAGGCCGCACCACACCCGGGTCGACGTCGATCCGAAGGAGACGACGATCGCCGCGAGCACCGAGGTGAAGAGCCCCGCGAGCCGCGAGTACCGCCATTGGAAGCAGAAGTTCTGGAAGCGGCGGAGCAACCTGCGCGCCGCTCGCGCCCGGCTCGCCGCGCAAGAGCCGCCGCTCCCTGAAGTCGGGTAGACGGGAACCGGACGACCCCGCCCACCACGGGCCGGGTCAAGTACGGTCAGTGCACGTCCCGCTCAGTTCACGTTGCGATCGCGGCCCTCCCAGAACGGAGCGCGCAGGTCCTTCTTGAGCATCTTGCCGGTCGGGTTGCGGGGGATCTCGTCGATGAAGTCGACCGACTTGGGGATCTTGAAGCCGGCGAGGTGTTCACGGGCGAACGCGAGGATGTCGTCCTCGGTCGGGTCCTGCGCCGGGTCTTCGGAAGCGGCCTTGACGACCATGGCCTTGCCGACCTCGCCCCATCTGTCGTCGGGGACGCCGATGACGGCCACGTCGCCGATGCCGGGGTGCTTCATCAGCGCGTTCTCGATCTCGGCCGGGTACACGTTCTCGCCACCGGAGACGATCATGTCCTTCATCCGGTCGTGGATGTAGAGGTAGCCGTCCTCGTCGAGATAGCCGGCATCGCCGGTGCGGAAGAAGTCGTCGTCGGTGAACGCTGCCTTCGTCCCCTCTTCGTTGCGCCAGTAGCCGACCATGTTCTGATTGGTGCGGACGATGATCTCGCCCACTGCACCGGTCGGCACCTCCTCGCCGCTGTCGGGATCGACGATCTTGAGTTCGACGTTGGAGTTCGCCTTGCCACAGCTGCGCAGCCGGTGCTTGGCGGGACCGTCGGGATCGTGGTCTTCGGGAGCAAGGGTCACGATGGCGCCGGTGGTCTCGGTGAGGCCATAGGCCTGCGCGAACTCGCACCCGAACTTCTTGACCGATGCCGCCAGCACCTCCTCGGTGATGGGCGACGCGCCGTACACGAGCATCTGGAGGCTCGAGTAGTCGCCGTCATCGACGTTGGGCATCATCAACATGAACTGGAACACCGCGGGGACCAGGAAGCCGTGCGTGATTCGTTCCGTGCCGATCAGGTCGATGAGCGCTGCCGGGTCGAGTTCGCGGACGAGCACCGTGGTGGCCCCGTAGTACATGCCGGCCAGGGCCCAGCCGGCGCCACCGATGTGGAACAGCGGCATGGCGGCCAGGTTCACCATCGGGTCGCCGAAGCCCCAGATGTTCTTGGCGTCGGGGACCAGGGCGAAGAGATTGTCGTTGCTGAGCATCACGCCCTTGGGCAGACCGGTCGTGCCGGAGCTGTAGAGCTGGAACGCCACGTCGCCTCCGGCCGAGTCGACCCCAGGGTCGGACGTGTCATCGCTCATCCAGGATTCGTAGGTGTCGAAACGATTGTCCTCCTCGAGGCACACGAAGGTCGAACACGTGGGGACATCCGCCCGGATCTTGTCGACCGTGTCGGCGAACTCCTTGCCGAAGAAGAAGACCTTGGATTGCGCGTTGTCGGCGATCCACGCGACCTCGGGCGGGGCGAGCCGCCAGTTGATGTTGACCGCGACGGCGTTCAGCTTGGCGGCGCCGAAGAGGACCTCGAAGTACTCGAAACCGTTCTTGTCGACGATGGAGATGCGGTCCCCCTCGCCCACGCCGGCGGCGGCCAGTGCGTTGGCGATGCGATTCGATCGCTCGTCCAGCTCGGCCCAGGTCTGGCGGAAGTCCGACCCGTCGGCCTGCGGTTGGACGATGGCGGTGGCGTCACCCCGCTCCGTCGCGTGCGTTCGGATGACATCGGCGATGCTGGCGATGGTCGACATCGGTGGTGACCCCTTTGAGATGTGATGGATGTCACATGATGGACCATCGGACGGGCCTCGCGCCCGCGAGACTGCAGACATGGTGACCCCGGACGACAAGGACTGGACGTGGGTGCTCGAGCGGGCCTGCCCGGAGTGCGGGTTCGACACCTCGACGGTCGACGTCGCGCGAATCGGAGCGATGGTCCGCGAGTACGCGTGCCACGTCCGCGACGTGCTGCGGATCTACCTCGAACGCCTCGACCTCATGCTCACCGAGGACGGACCGCACTACCCGAACTGGGACCAGGACACGACCGCGGTCGACGATCGGTACGACATCGCCGACCCCGCCATCGTCGCGGCGGAGTTGACCCGGTCCGCCGCCGACCTCGCCGCCCGCTTCGACGCGGTCCGACCCGGACAGTACGGCCGCACCGGATTCCGATCCGACGGCGCGTCGTTCACGATCGACACCTTCGCCCGTTACTTCATCCACGACCCGGTCCACCACCTCTGGGACGTCCGCCAGCGCTGAGCTGGGAACGGCGGTACGGTCGGATCCATGACCCGTCCCGGACACGCCACCGTCGTCGACGCCACGGTCACCGTCGAGGACACCATGCGCCCACAACGTGTGCCCGTCCGGGCGTACGAGGCCCCGGAGGCGCTCGTCGTCATCGCCCCGATGCCCTGCGTGCAGCCGGGCGACGTGCGCGTCGAACTGCGCGAGGACACGCTCCGCTTCTGGTCACACCTCCGGTCGGCAGCGCCGCGCGATTACCTCATCGACGAGTGGGACTTCGGCGGATTCGAACGCGAGATCGATCTGCCGGTCGGCTACGGCGCAGGCGTGGAGGCGTCGCTCGCGAACGGCCAACTCGTCATCCGGGTGCTCCGGGGAGAGTTCATCGGGGCGCTGGACATCAGGCCCGACGGGCTCTGACGGTTCGGCTCCCTACCCTCGGCGACGTGCATCTGATCTCGATCGATCTCGACGGCCAGCCGAACCAGACCCAGACCGCGCCGGGCGACACGGCCTACGAGACGGGCATCCTCGGCGTCGCGGTCCACCCGAAGGTGATCGACGGCGAGGACCACACCGTCGTGCAGATCATGGTCGACGACGACCGACCCGGCGTCGACCGGTCGCTGCTCGACTGCCCCATGGTCGCCGAGGTCCGGACGCCGGTCGGTGACGTCATCACCCGCGAACTCTTCGACCACGACGAGTTCCGGCGAGCCCTCGACGCCGAACGCCGCGCCGGCGGCGACGACCTCCGGGGCGTGCTGCTCCGCACCGGCGGCCGACTTCCGCCCGCTTACCTGCGCCTCGGTTTCCTGGCCGTCGCGCTCTCGGACACGGAGGGCTGTTCCCTCGTCGTGTCCCGCTTCGGACGAGACGAACTGCTCGAAGCGGTCGATGCCGGAAGGGTCGACGGGTCGTTGGCCGCCGGCGAGCATCGAAGCCTCACGACGATGATCGACCAGCGCCACCCCGACCGAGGTCGAAGCGACTCCAGCCCGCCGTGAAATGGGCCGAATGGACTGGGGACAACGGCTGCCGTGATGGGAAACAGTGTGCAACGGGCGAAGCCACTCACCGCACAGACAGGATCCCCGCCGCCATGAGCGACATCGAACGCCGCAGCCTCGACCCGTCCCGGGGCGTGCAGCCCCGGCAACCGGGCGCCGTGACGAAGGTGCTCATGCGCGTGCGCGACCGGTTGGCCGCCGGAACGGAACGGAAGGTCCGTGCGAGCGAACGACCCCACGAGGGCTGGACCAGCTGACCCAGCTACGGTCGGTGCCGTGACGCGTCGGCCCCGTACCACCCCGGAACAACTCGGCAAGGCCCGCATCCGAACGTGGCTCGAGACCAAGGTCCTCGCCGCTGACGCGCCCCGCAATCATGCGCGCCACGGCGATCAACTGACCGAGGTGATCGGTGGGATGCGGGGCACCGTGGTCGAGATCGGTCCGGGCGCCGGGCCGAACATGCGCTACTACGCGCCGGGGACCTCGGTCATCGCCGTCGAGCCCAATCCCAACATGCACGCTCCCCTGCGGGCGTCGGCTGCCGAACACGGGGTCGACCTCGAGATCCGAACGGTCCAGGGCGAACGGATCGACGTCGACGACGCGAGTGTCGACGGTGTCGTCGGCACGCTCGTGCTCTGCGGCGTCGACGATCCGGCCGCGGTGGTCGCCGAGGTGCGACGCATCCTGAAGCCGGGCGGGACGT
>JAPKDO010000418.1 GCA_028822535.1 Acidimicrobiales bacterium | reverse complement strand
GTTCGGAGGGTCCCTCGGGGCGCTCTCGGTGAACAGAGCGACGATCGGAGCGGCCACGCACTGGAGCGACCGGGCCGACCTGGCCGTCCATCACGTGGTCGGCCGGCGCGACTGGCCCGAACTCGACCTTCCCACGGACACGGGGGACCTGGTCTACGAGGCCGTCGAGTACGAGGACGACATGCCGGGTCAACTCGCGCGCGCCGACCTCGTGGTGTGTCGTGCCGGCTCGGGCACGTGCTTCGAACTCGCCGCCACCGGACGCCCCGCCGTGATCATCCCGTCGCTCGTGACGACCGGCGGGCAACAAGTCGCCAATGCCGAGCGAGTCGCAGCGGTCGGCGGCGCGGTCGTCGTCCGAGACGACGAGTTGGATGCCGAGCGACTCACGGCAGAGGTCGACGCGCTCCTCGCCGACGAGCAGCGTCTCGCGACCATGTCCGAGCAGATGTCCACGCTGGCCGCCCCCGACGCGGCGGCCGGAGTGGCCGACCTGGTGGAGCGTCATGGCCGGCGGCGCTGACTCCACGGCGGACCAGCACGGCGTCTCGTTGGATCTCGCCCGGCGAGTCCACGTCGTCAACGTCGGTGGTGCGGGCATGAGCGCCATCGCCACTGTCCTCGCGCAGCGTGGGCACGAGGTGTCCGGGATCGATGGGAAGTCGACCCCGTTCCTGGGTCCGCTCGAGCAGCTTGGCGTGTCGGTCGTCGTCGGCGATTCCAGCCCGGCCGCTCAGGAGGCCGATCTCGTCGTCACATCCTCCGCCACGCCCGTCGATCATCCCGACGTCGTCGCAGCGGTCGCAGCCGGTGTGCCGGTCGTGCACCGTCGCGATGCCCTCGAGGCGATCTGTGCGGAGCGTCGAGTGGTGGCCGTCGCCGGGACCCATGGCAAGTCGACGACCGCTGCCATGTTGGCGACCGTCCTCGACGGTGTCGGCGATGGCGCCGGGTACCTCGTCGGGACGCGCGTCACCGGCCTCCGGGCCAACGCGGACTGGCGGAGCGGCCCGGGGTTCGTGGTCGAGGCCGACGAATCCGACGGGACGTTCCTGCGTCTCGGGGCGACCGACGGCCTGGTCACCAACCTCGAGGCCGATCACCTGTCGTACTGGGGGACCGAAGCGGCGCTGGTGGAGGCCTTCCGGGGCTTCGTCGCTGCGCTCACCGGTACGGCGATCCTGTGCGCCGATGATCCTGGCTCGGTCGCGCTGGCGCCCCATGCGGCCCGGCCCGTGACCTACGGGACCGCTGCCGGGGCCGACCACCGCATCAGCGACGTCGAACCTGCGGGCATCGGGGTGGCGTTCACCCACACCCATGGCGATGCGTCGGTCCGGGTGACGGTGCCGTCCGCTCCCGGGATCCACAATGCCCGCAACGCCGCCGGAGCGCTGGCCGCCGCCGTCGCGGCCGGCATCGACCTCGCCGCCGCAGCCGCTGCGTTGGCATCGTTCGCCGGCGTCGCTCGACGGTTCGAAGTGCGCGGTCGAGCCGGGGGCGTGACGTTCGTCGACTCGTACGATCACCTCCCGACCGAGGTGGCCGCCGCGCTCACCGCCGCCCAATCCGGACCGTTCCAACGGGTCGTCTGCGTCTTCCAACCACACCGCTACACGCGCACTCGCGATCTCGCCCCGACGTTCGCCGATGCGTTCGTCGATGCCGACGTTCTCGGTGTCACCGATCTGTACCCGGCGGGTGAGTCGCCGATCGCGGGGGTCTCGGGGCGCTTGGTCCACGACGCCGTGCTCGCCGCCCACCCGGAGGCAGACATCCGATTCCTCGGCGGTCTCCCGGAGGCGGCCGACTGGTTGGTCGCCACGCTGCGCCCCGGCGACTGCTGCATCACGCTGAACGCCGGTGACCTGACCACGGTGCCCGATGCCGTGATCGGACGGCTGGAGGGCGACAGATGAGCACGCCCGACGTCATCGCCGCTGCCTCGGAGGCGCTCGGGGACCGGGCCGTCCACGACTGGTCGACGGGCGAAGCGAGCACGTACCGCGTCGGCGGCCCCGCCGCGTTGATGCTGGTCGTCGACAACGTGTCTGACCTGGCCTTCCTCGCTCGAATCGTTGCCGACACGGGCGTGGACGTGCTCGTGGTGGGGAACGGGTCGAACCTGCTCGTCAGCGACGCCGGCTACCCGGGTTTGGTGGTGCGGTTGGGCGACGGTCTCGCCGGGGTCGATGTCGACGGCACGACGGTCACGGCCGGTGGCGCGGCATTGCTCCCGGTCGTCGCACGGCAGACGGTCAAGGCCGACCTGACCGGTTTCGAGTGGGCCGTGGGCGTGCCCGGGTCGATCGGGGGTGCGGTACGGATGAACGCCGGCGGGCACGGCTCCGACATGGCCGCGACCCTGCGGAGGGTCCGCGTCTTCGACCTGCGGACAGGGGAGGATGTCTGGGTGGAATCCACCGCGCTCGACCTGGGGTATCGCCGGTCGTCGATCACCCGTGACCAGGTGGTGGTGTCGGCGACGCTCGCTCTCGAGTCGGGCGCCGGCGACGCAGGGAAGGCAGAACTGTCCGAGATCGTGCGCTGGCGCCGGGCGAATCAACCGGGTGGACAGAACGCCGGCTCGGTGTTCACGAACCCCGATGGTGACTCGGCGGGTCGTCTGATCGACGCTGCCGGCGCCAAGGGGCTCCGACGGGGCAGCGCACAGGTGTCCGACAAGCACGCCAACTTCATCCAGGCCG
>JAPKDO010000079.1 GCA_028822535.1 Acidimicrobiales bacterium | reverse complement strand
ACCGACCCCGAGCGTCAAGAAGCGGTCCTCGAGGACCCCTACCTCCTGCTCTTCGGCTCCCAGCTCTCCTCGATCCAGGACGTGCTCCCGGTTCTCGAGAAGGTCATGCAGTCGGGCAAGCCGCTCGTCATCATCTCCGAGGACGTCGAGGGCGAAGCCCTCGCCACCTTGGTCGTGAACAAGATCCGCGGCACGTTCAACGCCGCTGCGGTGAAGGCTCCCGGCTTCGGTGAGCGCCGCAAGGCGATGCTCCAGGACATGGCCGTCCTCACCGGTGGCCAGGTCATCGCCGAGGAGGTGGGTCTCAAGCTCGAGAACACCACCCTCGACCTGCTGGGCACCGCCCGCAAGGTGATCATCACCAAGGACGACACCACGATCGTCGAAGGCGGCGGCGCTGCTGCCGACGTCGACGGCCGCGTCGAGCAGATCAAGCGCGAGATCGACGAGACCGACTCCGACTGGGATCGCGAGAAGCTCCAGGAGCGCCTCGCCAAGCTCAGCGGTGGCGTCGCCGTCGTCCGCGTGGGTGCTGCCACCGAGGTGGAGCTCAAGGAGAAGAAGCACCGCATCGAGGACGCCCTCTCGGCGACCCGCGCGGCCATCGAGGAAGGCGTGGTCGCCGGTGGCGGCACCGCCCTGCTCCGGGCCCGTCCCGCGGTCGAGAAGATCATCAACCGTCGCAAGCAGTCCGACGACGAGGCCACCGGCGCCCGTGCGGTGTACGCCGCACTCGCCGCTCCGGCTCGCCAGATCGCCCAGAACGCCGGCCTCGAAGGGGCCGTCGCGGTGGAGTCGATCGAGCGTGAGACCGGTTCGATGGGCCTCAACGCCGGCACCGGCGAGATCGAAGACCTGGTCAAGGCCGGCGTCATCGATCCCGCCAAGGTGACCCGCGCCGCGCTGCAGAACGCAGCGTCGATCGCGGCGATGGTGCTCACGACCGAGTGCCTCGTGGCCGACAAGCCCGAGCCCGAGCCCGCAATGCCCGCCGGTGATCCCACCGGTGGCATGGGCGGCATGGGTGGCATGGGCGGTATGGGCTTCTAGGAGTCCCGCCACTCATCACGAGTCGAGCTGATGCCGGGTCCTACGGGGCCCGGCATTCGCCGTTTTGGCGTAGTCTCGGGAAACCCCCCGAACAACGACGATCGGTCAGTCATGGCCAGTGCGATCAGCCATCCGGATCCCGAGCAGCGAACGTCGCTGCTCGGTGTCGCGGACTCGACCGAACTCGAGATGCTCCGCAGGCTCGTGGACGAGTCGCCGACCGCTGCAGTGGCGATGGGGTCAGGGGCGACGGTCACCCATGCGAACACGGCCTTCCTCCGCCTCGTCGGAGCAGATCGGGCGTCGCTCGACCAGTCCCGGTTGCGGCTCGACGAGGTCATCTTGTCCTGGGGCGCCGTCGTCCAGGAGTTCCTCGACGCGCCCACTGGCACGACGGTGGTCTTCCTGCGGGCCGAGCTCGTGTCCCACATGGCGACGATGACGTGGCGATGGCTCGACGACACCCGTACGCGCTGGGCCGCCAGTTTCGACGCACGGAGCGACCGCCGGACCGCCGACCACAACGTGCACGTCGACCTGGTCGACAGCCTCACCGCCCTGCCGAACCGCCGTCAGCTGATGGCCGTCGTCGATCGCGACCTGCGCAACGCCCCTCCTGGCTCCGTCGCGGTCGTGTTCGTCGACCTCGACCGGTTCAAGCTGATCAACGACACGTTCGGTCACGCCGTCGGCGACAACGTGTTGCGGACGATCGGCCATCGGCTCCAGCGCTTCGCGTCCGACGTCGACGTCGTCGCTCGTATCGGTGGTGACGAGTTCGCGGCATCGGTCGCGAACATCGAGGATCTCGACGCCGTCCGGGCCACCTGCCATCGGATGCTCGACGAGATCTGCGAGAGCGTGACCCTCGAAGGCGAAGCGTTCTCGCTGAGCGCGTCGATCGGCATCGCCGTCAACGAGGTCGGTGACGACGCGACGTCACTGGTCACCCACGCCGACGAGGCGATGTACGTCGCCAAGGAAGCCGGCCGCAACCAGATCGCCGTGTGGTCACACTCCGGCCCGCGCAGCGACGTAGATCGGGCGAACGACCACGGTGGCGGTCATCGCCCGCCCCCGGCGGTTGTGGGCCGGTACCTCGACGGAGGACTCGGGGACCTCGCCGGCGGCGACGGCGTCGACTGCGGGGATGACCCCGTCCATCGGTAGCCCGAAGTCCAGCTCTGCGAGTGGACGGTCGACGGCCTCATCGGCTTGCAGGCCCCACGCGTCCTCGGCCGAGCGGCTCCACAGCACGACCTCGGTCCTGCCGTTCAACGCGATGACGCTGTCGGTGAGGCTGGCCAGGAGCGCGTCGTGGAACCGGTTGCCGCGCCCGAGTTCGTCGGTCCGCGTGCGCAGTTCGATGTTCATGGTCTCGAGCTCTTCGTTGGTCGACTGGAGCTCTTCGTAGGCGGTCTCGAGCTCCTCGTTGGACCGTTTGAGGTCCATGCGCAGCATCACGAATCGGGTCACGTCGACGAACTTGATGCTCATCGCCGCCGGTGATCCTGATGCCGTCGTCAGTGGCGACAACACGATGTCGAGGTACTGGGGGTCGCCCTGGGGGAACGTCCGCTCGACGTTGCGGACGTGGATGGTCCGCGATTCCCCGAACGCCTGCTCGATCCGGGAGCGGAGTTCGATGGGACGGTACGAGACCTCGAGGTCGCGGACCGGCTTGCCGATGTCGTCGCTTCCGACCGAGAACCCCGCCCGGGCGAGCGCGTTGGCGGCGATCAACTTGGTGTCGAGATCGAGCACGATCTCGGCGACGTGCCCGGCATCGAACGCGAGGTCCCGAAGGGCCCCTTCGTGCACACCGCTGTCGGATTCCTTCGAGCGGGCGATCCCGAGGTCGGGCAGGATCCGCGCGTCGCCCGAAACACGCTCGAAGAGCCGGTGCGAGGTGTCACGAGGAACGAAGAGGTCGGAGTGGGTCAGCAGCATCTCGGCGCGGCCGAGGAACAGGGCGCCGTCCGGCTTCAACGCGTAGTGGAAGCGCGGGAGGACGCGGCCTTGTGCCTCGGCGTTGAAGTACATCAGCGTGTTGCGACACACGAGCAGGTCGAGCTGGGAGATCGGAGCGTCGCGCGTGATGTCGTGGCGGCCGAAGATCAGGTTTCGCCGCAGATCGTTGCGGAACTGGATCTCGCCGCCGCCCACGTGCTCGAAGTACCGCTCGACCATGGCGTCGTCGATCTCGGCGACCGCGGTGAGTGGATAGCTGCCGTTACGGGCAGCGGCGAGGGCGTCGTCGTCGACATCGGTGGCATAGATCTTGACGCGGTCTTTGAACGCGGCCATGCCGACTTCCTCGGCCAGGACCATCGCCAGCGTGTACGCCTCTTCGCCCGACGCACAGCCCGCGCTCCAGACACGGATCGGTTCGTGCTCGGATCGGGCGCGGACGATCCCGGGGAGAACCGACTCCCGGAGCTGGTCCCATGCCTCGCCGTCGCGGAAGAAACTGGTGACGTTGATCAGGATCGTGTTGAAGAGCTGCGGGAACTCATCGGGGTGCACTTCGAGGAAGTCGATGTACGCCGAGTACGTGGCGACGTCCATCTCGTACATCCGCTTGTCGATCCGACGCGACAGGGTGTTGCGTTTGTAGCTGGTGAAGTCGAAACCACGGTGGTCCCGGAGGTACGCGAGGAGTTCCTCCAGGCCGGGATCGTCAGCCATGGATGCCCTCGCGATCGAGGAGACGGACGATGGTGTTGCCGACCTCCTCGAGCGGCACGACATGATCGGCCATGCCGGTGGCGACGGCGGCCGACGGCATGCTCGGGAACTGCGACGACTCGGGGTCCTGAACGATCACGCTGCCGCCTGCTTCCTTCACCGCTCGCACGCCGTCCGCGCCGTCGCTCCCGCTCCCCGTGAGTACGACGGCCAGGGCGCCCCGGCCGTAGGCCTTGGCGACCGATTCGAACAAGATGTCGGCGGAGGGCCGGACGAAGTGCACGCGCTGGCCCGTGGTCATCCTCACCCGGCCGTCGATTCCGACGAGCATGTGGCGGTCGGGGGGCGCGATGTACACGGTGCCCGGCTCGATCTGGACGCCTTCATCGGCCTGCACCGCATGGAGCGCGCTGTTCCGGTCCATGATCTCGGCCAGCATCGAGCGGTGGTTCGGGTCGAGGTGCTGCACGACCATCACCGGGGCGGGAAAGCTCTTGGGCAGTGCCGCGAGGACCGTCGACAACGCGCCGACACCGCCTGCGGACGCGGTGATGGCCACGATGTCGAATGGCGAGGCGAGATCCGGTTTCGGCACTGTTCCCTCGGGTGGCATCCGTCGCGCGTGATCGCCCGACGGAGTGCATCGTAGCCACCCGGGGCCGTGGCTCCCTCGGGCGGGAGACTGCGACGGGTCGGTGATACGCGCATCCTGTCGGTACCCTGGTCCCGGTATGGAGACGCCCCCGCCGAACCCAGAGAAGTTGCTCGAACACTGGATGGAGTGGGAGCGCGGCGAGACCGGTCCTGGCGATCTCATGAAGCAACTCAAGATGGGCGGCATGCGCCAGATCCTCGAGACACTGGTCGAAGGCGGCGACGTCGGAACCGGCGAGACCGTGGGCGACCTGCTCGACTCCTGACCGGGCCTGCGTGACCACGCGAGGCGGACCGCAACACATTCCGCGACCCCCCGGCGCGACGCAAGGACCGCCTGCCCCGTGGGCGGGGTCGACGTCGCCGACCCTGTCGACGATCAGGGCGGTGCTGGCCTCGGCCCCGCCGCCGAGGCCGTCGCCGGCCGAGACCACGTCGCATTCGGCGTCGGCGGTGCTCGTCCCGCTCTACGAGGTCGACGGCGAGGTCTGGGTGATCCTGACCCGCCGCTCATGGCAGCTCCGTTCGCACACCGGCGAGGTGAGCTTCCCGGGTGGGCGCCGCGAGGCCGGCGATGTCGACCTGTGGGACACGGCGACGCGCGAGGCGATGGAGGAGATCGCGCTCGACCCGGGCGCCGTCGAACAGATCGGTGAACTCGACCACCTGGCGACCGTCACCAGCCAGAGCTTCATCGTCCCGTACGTCGGCGTAATGGACGGACGGCCGGACCTGGTCGCGAACGACGACGAGGTCGACGCCATCCTCCACGTTCGCGTGGCCGAACTGCTCGACCCGGACGTCTACCGGGCCGAACAGTGGTCCTGGGAGGGATTCGACCGCACGATCCACTTCTTCGAACTCGTCGGCGACACCATCTGGGGCGCGACCGGATCGATGCTCGTCGACCTGCTCCAGCGGGTCAGCCCTCGCTGAACTCGGCGGCGATGCGGTCGCCGACGCCGCGGTCGACGTTGCGCCAGTAGTCGAACGCCCGCTCGAGAACGGCTGGTGACACCCCGTCGCTGAGGTGGCCCACGACGTTGTCGACCAGACGGTCGCGGGCGGCGTCGTCGAGGACCTCGCGCACCATCGTGCCGGGCTGGCCGAAGTCGTCGTCCTCGGCGCGCTTCGTGTAGGCCGCGTGGATGAACTCGCCGTCAGCGTCCCACTTCTCGACGTACGGGAAGCGCTCGGGGTCGGCCGCAGGGCCACCGTAGGAGTTGGGCGCGTACACCGGGTCGGTGGCGAGGTCGTAGCGCATCGCCCCGTCCTTGCTGTAGCTGTGCACCGGGCACTGCGGCTTGTTGACCGGGAGTTGCTGGTAGTTGGCGCCGATGCGGGCGCGGTGGGCGTCGGCATACGCGAACACGCGACCGAGGAGCATCTTGTCGGGGCTCACCCCGATGCCCGGAACCAGGTTGTTGGGCTGGAACGCCGCTTGTTCGATCTGTGAATGGAAGTCGACGGCGTTGTCGGTGAGCCGGAGCGTGCCGACCTCGTGGAGCGGGTAATCGCCGTGAGGCCAGACCTTGGTGAGGTCGAAGGGGTTGAAGCGGTAGTCGGCAGCGTCCTCGAACGGCATGACCTGGACCTTCATGGTCCACGTGGGGTGATCGCCACCGCGCAGCGCCTCGAACAGGTCGCGACGGTGGTAGTCGGCGTCCTCGCCGGCCATCCGGTCGGCCTCGTCCTGGGTGAGGAACTCGATGCCCTGGTCCGTCTTGAAGTGGTACTTCACCCAGAACCGTTCACCGCCTTCGTTGACCCACAGGTAGGTGTGGCTGGTGTAGCCGTTCATGTGGCGCCATGTCTTCGGGATACCGCGGTCGCCCATGAGCCACGTCACCTGGTGCGCCGACTCGGGAGACAGCGTCCAGAAGTCCCACTGCATGTCGTGATCGCGCAGCCCCGAATCCTGGCGGCGCTTCTGCGAACGGATGAAGTGCTGGAACTTCATCGGGTCCCGCACGAAGAACACGGGTGTGTTGTTGCCGACCATGTCGTAGTTGCCCTCGGATGTGTAGAACTTCAGCGCGAAGCCGCGAGGGTCACGCCAGGTGTCGGGGCTTCCTCGCTCGCCGGCCACGGTGGAGAACCGTGCGATGACGTCGGTCGTCGTGCCCGGCTGGAACACGGCCGCCTTGGTCCACTGGCTGACGTCCTGGGTGACCTCGAAGTGGCCGAAACCACCGGAGCCCTTCGCGTGCGGCTGGCGTTCGGGAACGCGCTCCCGGTTGAACTGGGCCATCTGTTCGATCAGGTAGTGATCGTGGAGGAGGATCGGACCATCGGGGCCCACGGTGAGCGAGTGCTCGTCGCTGGGCACCCCGATTCCGGCATCGGTGGTGGTCGGGGGACGCGGATCGTTCGCCATGCCGGGCCATACCCACCGGTGGGGCGTTTGACCCTGGTCAGCTGGATCGGTAGTTCGGCGCTTCCTTGGTGATCGTGATGTCGTGGGGGTGCGACTCGCGCAGGCCGGCGCCCGAGATGCGGACGAACTGTGACTTGGTCCGTAGCTCGTCGATGGTGGCCGAGCCGGTGTAACCCATCGCCGCGCGGAGGCCGCCGGTGAACTGGTGGAGGAGCGGCGCGATCGGACCCTTGTAGGCGACCCGGCCCTCGATGCCCTCGGGCACGAGCTTCTCGACGTCGTCGACGTCGCCCTGGAAGTAGCGATCCTTGGAGAAGCTCTTGGCCTTCTTGTCGTCGTCGCCGGTCGACGAGCCGTCGCCCATGGCTCCCAACGAACCCATGCCCCGGTACTCCTTGTAGCGCTCGCCCTGGTGGACGATGACCTCGCCGGGCGCCTCGTCGACGCCGGCGAACATCGAACCGAGCATCACGGTGTTGGCGCCGGCGGCCAGCGCCTTGGCGATGTCGCCGGTGTGCTGGACGCCGCCGTCGGCGATGACCGTCACGCCGAGTTCGGCAGCGGCCTCGACACAGTCGACGATCGCCGTGATCTGCGGGACACCAACCCCTGCGACGACCCGGGTCGTGCATATGGACCCCGGTCCGATGCCGGCCTTGACGGCGTCGGCGCCGTTGGCCACCAGCGCTCGGACGGCTTCGGCGGTGGCGATGTTGCCCGCCACGACCTCGACGTCCCAGCGGGACTTCACTTCCTTGACGGTGTCGAGCACGCCCCGGCTGTGGCCGTGGGCGGTGTCGACGACCAGGACGTCGACCCCGGCGTCGACGAGCGCTTCGCACCGTTCGAGCACGTCGGGTCCGACGCCGACGGCCGCGCCGACCCGGAGGCGGCCCCGCTCGTCCTGGGTGGCCGACGGGAAGTCGTCGCGCTTCGTGATGTCCTTGATCGTGATCAGGCCGCAGAGCCGGTTGTCGTCGTCGACGATCGGCAGCTTCTCGATCCGGCCCTGCCACAAGATCTGCTTGGCCTCGTCGAGCGTCGTGCCGACCTTGCCCGTGATGAGCGGTGGCTTGCGCATGACCGCTTCGATCGGCTGGTCGTGGTCGTCGACGAAGCGGAGGTCGCGGTTGGTGAGCAGGCCGACGAGGTGGCCTTCGGCGTCGACGATCGGGACGCCCGACACCTTGTACTTGGCCATCAGTTCGAGGGCGTCGTACACGTGGGCATCGGCGGTGAGGGTGACCGGATCCTCGATCATCCCCGACTGCGAGCGCTTCACCCGGTCGACCTCGACGGCCTGGTCGGCGATCGACAGGTTGCGATGGATGATCCCCAGTCCGCCGGCGCGGGCCAGCGCGATGGCGAGCTTCGCCTCGGTGACGGTGTCCATCGCCGCCGACAGGATCGGGATCGCCAGCCGGATCTTGGGGGTCAACTGGGTCGAGGTGTCGACCTCGTGCGGCAGGACGTCCGACTCGCCGGGGACCAGGAGGACGTCGTCGAACGTCAGACCCAACTTGGCGAATCGTGGGTGGACGGCGGCTTCTTCCCCCGAGGGGACGGCGAATTGCTCTTCCATGGAAGGAGTCTAGGGGACCTCGCCCGACTTGAGAACCACCGATCCGGACCGATCTAGGGTCCGCGCGATGCAAGGCGACCACATGACCCCCGACGACTTCCGACGTCTTGGCCACGAGTACGTGGACTGGGTCGCTTCCTACTGGGAACGGGTCGGCGAACTACCCGTCCAACCACCGATCGTTCCCGGCGACGTCGCGTCGAAGCTTCCTGCGGTACCGCCGACGACCGGGGAGGCGCTCGAGGGTGTCCTCGCGGACCTCGACGACGTCGTGGTGCCCGGTCTCACCCACTGGCAGCATCCGTCGTTCTTCGCCTTCTTCCCTGCCAACACATCCGGTCCCGGTGTGCTCGCCGACATCATCTCGTCGGGTCTCGGTGTCAACGGGATGAACTGGTCGACGAGCCCCGCGTGCACCGAGGTCGAGATGGTCATGCTCGACTGGTTCGTCGAGTTGCTCGGGTTGCCCGACCATTTCCGCCATGCGCACGACGGCCGGGGCGGGGGAGTGCTGCAGGACTCGGCCTCATCGTCGACGCTCTGCACGATCATCGCGGCCCGCAACCGGGTGACCCCCGGTGGCGACCTCTCGAAGCTGCGCGCCTATGCGTCGGATCAGGCCCACTCGTCGATCGTGAAAGGCGCACGGGTCGCCGGCCTCGCCGACGACCAGGTCCGTTCGATCCCGACCGACGCGGCGTTCGCCATGGACCCGGCGGCGCTGGCCGAGGCGATCGACGCCGACCGACGCGCCGGGTTCGTCCCGTTCTGGTGTTGTGCCACGGTGGGCTCCACGTCGTCGATGGCCGTCGATCCGGTCGTCGACATCGCCGGCATCTGTGCGGAGGCCCAGGTCTGGTGCCACGTCGATGCGGCGATGGCGGGCTCGGCCGCCGTCTGCGAGGAGCTCCGCTGGGTGACCGAGGGTGCCGACGTCGTCGACTCGTGGTCGTTCAATCCACACAAGTGGCTGTTCACCACGTTCGACTGCTCGTGTCTCTGGCTGGCCGACTCGCGCCCGCTCGTCGACGCGCTGTCGATCAGTCCGGCGTACCTGCGCAACGACGCGACCGAGACCGGGGGTGTCGTCGACTTCCGCGACTGGCAGATCCCGCTCGGCCGACGTTTCCGTGCGCTCAAACCCTGGCTGGTCATGCGTCACTACGGCGCAGAAGGTCTGGCCCGCCACGTCCGCGAACACGTCCGACTCGGACGCCTGCTCGCGGACCGGATCCTCGACGACGACCGATTCGAGTTCGCCGCGCCGCCTGCGCTGAACCTGGTCTGTTTCCGGCTGACCGGCGAGGACCCCGACGCCCGGACGTCGGCGCTCGCCGAAGCGATCAACGGTTCGGGTCAGGCCCTCGTCACCCCGACCGTCCTCGACGGTCGGCCGGCCATCCGGATATGCGTGGGGCAGACCTGGACGACCGAGCGTCACGTCGAGGCGCTGTGGGACCTGGTCACGGCGTCGGCGGATTGACGACCGCTGATGGCAGGTGCCCCCGTGGTCGATCACTACACTCGCCTCTTTCCCAGGGAAGGGTGCAGACACCGTGGGTGAGATCGAGATCGGCCTCGGCAAGACCGCACGTCGGGGCTTCGGGCTCGACGAGCTGACCATCGTCCCGAGTCGGCGTACACGCGACGCCGAACTCGTCGACCTGTCCTGGGAGCTCCAGGGCTTCCGCTTCGAGCTACCGGTGCTCGCTGCGCCGTGCGACTCGGTCGTCAGCCCGAACAACGCGGGCGCCATCGATGAGATGGGTGGCGTGGCCGTCCTCGACCTCGAGGGCCTGTGGACCCGCTACGAGGACCCGACAGCCGTCCTGGCCGAGATCGCCGAGCTCGACGACGACGTCGTCGCGTCCCGTCTGCAGGAGATTTACAAGCAGCCCGTCGACCCGGATCTCATCGTGTCTCGCGTGCACGCCATCCGCGAGAGCGGGGCCGTCGCTGCCGGTTCGGTCACGCCGCACCGCATCGAGGAACTGCTGCCGAAGGTGCTTGAGTCCGAGCTCGACCTGCTGGTGATCCGCTCCACGGTCGTGTCGGCCGAACACGTCACCAAGGCCGGGTCCAAGGACTCGGACACGAACCAGGTCGAGCCCCTCAACCTGAAGACGTTCATCCGCCAGCTGGACATCCCCGTCCTGGTCGGCTCCTGCACGAGCTACCAGGCGGCGCTCCACCTGATGCGCACCGGCGCAGCCGGCGTGCTCGTCGGCGTCGGGACGTCGACCGGTGCGACCACGGCCGACACGTTCGGTGTGGGGGTCCCGCTGGCGACCGCGATCGCCGACGCCCGCGCTGCTCGCATGCGCCACCTCGACGAGACCGGCGTCTACGTGCACCTGATCGCCGACGGCGGCATGGACACCGGCGGCGACGTCGCCAAGGCGCTGGCCTGCGGTGCCGACGCCGTGATGATCGGCTCACCCCTCGCCGGCGCGACCGATGCGCCAGGCCACGGTTGTCACTGGGCGCCGGTCGGCGCCCGTGCCGACGTCCCGCACTCGGCCCGCATCAGGGTGCCGCTCCGTGGGACCCAGCGCGAGGTCCTCGTCGGCCCGTCCGACTCGTCCGACGGTCGTCTCGACCTCATGGGCGCACTCCGCGGCGCCATGGCCAGCAGCGGCTTCGAGTCGTTGAAGGACTTCCAGAAGGCCGAGTTGATGGTCGTTCCCCGTGGGGAGACCGGACAGTGAGCCTGACCACGGCCGATCTGTCGGAGGAGTTCGACACCGTCCTCGTCGTCGACTTCGGCGCCCAGTACGCGCAGCTCATCGCGCGCCGTGTCCGAGAAGCCCACGTCCACTCCGAGATCGTCCCGCACGACATCACGGCCGAGGAGATCGCCCGTCGCAACCCGAAGGGCATCATCTTCTCGGGCGGGCCGGCATCGGTCCACGCCGACGGTGCGCCCAACGTCGACACCGGGATCTACGACACCGGCGTCCCCGTTCTCGGCATCTGTTACGGCGGTCAACTCATCGCCCGCGACCTGGGCGGCGAGGTCGCCAAGACGGGTCGGGGGGAGTACGGCCGGGCGGACCTGGTTCGGTCGACCGCCGGCGTGTTGATGGCAGACGACTCGCCCGAGGACCAGGTCGTGTGGATGAGTCACTTCGACACGATCACACGCGCACCCGACGGGTTCAACGTGCTCGGGTCCACCCCCGACACGCCCGCTGCCGTGTTCGAGAAGCCCGACGCCGGCATCTATGGCGTGCAGTTCCACCCCGAGGTCGTCCACACGCCGTATGGCCAGGAGTTGCTGAAGCGCTTCCTCTACGACGGCTGCGGTTGCCGACCCAACTGGACGATGTCGTCGGTCATCGAGACCGAGGTCGCTGCCGTCAAGGCCCAGGTCGGCTCCGGCAGGGCCATCTGCGGGCTGTCCGGCGGC
Source organism: Acidimicrobiales bacterium (assembly GCA_028822535.1). GTDB lineage: Bacteria > Actinomycetota > Acidimicrobiia > Acidimicrobiales > Salinilacustritrichaceae > Salinilacustrithrix. The sequence continues at coordinate 2,203 of JAPKDO010000079.1, read as the reverse complement.
GTCGACTCCGCCGTCGCCGCGGCCTTGGTGCACAAGGCGATCGGGTCACAGCTGACGTGTGTGTTCGTCGACACCGGACTCATGCGCAAGGACGAGGGCGACCAGGTCGTCGAGACGTTCAAGCGCAACTTCGGAATCGAGTTGATCCACGTCCGCGCCGGCGATCGGTTCTTCGAGGCGCTGGCCGGGGTCACCGAACCCGAGGCCAAGCGCAAGGTCATCGGCGAGTTGTTCATCCGGATCTTCGAGGACGCGAAGGGTGGGCTCACCGACGCCGACTTCCTCGTGCAGGGGACGCTCTACCCCGACATCGTCGAGTCCGGCGGTGGCGCCAAGGCCGCCACGATCAAGTCGCACCACAACGTCGGCGGCCTGCCCGACGACATGGACTTCGAGCTCATCGAACCGCTTCGTGATCTCTTCAAGGACGAGGTCCGTCGCGTCGGTGAGGAGCTCGGGCTCCCCGAGGAGATCGTGTGGCGTCAGCCGTTCCCCGGGCCCGGCCTCGGTGTCCGCATCATCGGCGAGGTCACGCCCGACAAGGTCGAACTGCTGCAGGAGGCCGACGCGATCGTGCGGGCCGAACTGCACAAGGCCGGCCTCGATCGTGAGATCTGGCAGGCGTTCGCCGTGCTGCCCGACATCCGCGCCGTCGGCGTGATGGGCGACGAGCGGACCTACGGCTACCCGTGCATCATCCGCGCCGTCACCTCCGACGACGCCATGACCGCCGACTGGGCCCGCTTGCCCTACGACCTGCTCGAGAAGATGTCGTCGCGCATCATCAACGAGGTCCCGGGCATCAACCGGGTGGCCTACGACATCACGTCGAAGCCACCCGGCACCATCGAGTGGGAGTGAGCCCTCCGTCGTGATGAGCTCAGCGAGCCTGCCTTCGGTCGACGAGTCGAACGAGGCGCAGCTGTTCCGCGGGCTCAACCTCGTCGTCATGCCCGTGTGGGTCGCGATGATCGTGGCACCGCGTTCCCGGCTCACCGCCCGGATCGTGCGCTGGTCCGACGGCCTCCTCGCCGGGTTGGCCGCCGCCTACGCGGTGCAGTTGGGTCTGGCCGTGGCGTCGTCCGATGCGAGGCCCGACTTCGGTGACGTCGCTGCGCTCCGGGAGACGCTGGCGACGCCAGGCGGCTTCCTCGTGGGGTGGACCCACTTCCTCGCCTTCGACCTCTTCGTCGGACGATGGATCTGGCGGACGGCGCTCGACGAGGGGCGTGGTTGCCGGGTGGCGCTGTTCCTGACCTTGATGGCAGGACCGGCGGGGTTGGGCGTGTTCGCGCTCCAGCGCCGGTCGATGTCGCCGAGGCTGCGCTGACCTGTGGTGTGTGCCATGGGCTCGGAGTGCTTCGGCGACTCCGCCCCGGACTCGGCCTCGATCCACACCTCGACGGTGTCCCCGTGGGCGAACCAGCCGCGTGTCCCGATGGGCCGAACGGTGAAACCGGCATCCGTCGTGACGCTCGTCGTGTAGCGAACCGTCACGCCGACGCAGTCCGTCTGCGACCGGACGAAGTCCACGAACGCAGTCGGATGAGCGAAGCGGTAATGGCGAGTGCACACGGCGGCGTCGGGATCCACGAGGTTCGCCGTGGAGGTCATGTCGGTGGTCGCGCGAGATAGGCCGTCTTGACGTCATCGGAGAACCCGCACGCCCGGTAGAAGGCGTGCGTGCTGGGAGTCCTGGACCCGGTCTGGAGCATTGCCTTGTAGCAACCAGCCTCCCAGGCGAGCTCGAGCGTGGCGTCCATCAGTTGTCGCCCGAGGCGTTCTCCTCGACGGTGAGCGTCGACGACGACGTTCTCGATGACGGCGTAGGGCTGTCCACCTCGGGACAGGTTTGGGATCAGGTTCAGGTACGTGGCTCCGAGGACCTCTCCGCCGAGTTCGAGCAAGATGAGGTCGAGTCCGTCACGTTCGAGTATCTGCCGGAACACCGCGAGGTGTAACGGCCCGGCGACCGGCGGGTCGTCGACGTTGAGCTGTGCATAGAGGCGAGAGATCGCCTCGAAGTCGTCGCGAGTGGCGCTGCGGATCACGGTACGAAGTGTCGCGCCGTCGGTCGGAGCGTGCGTCGGCAGCTCTCTTCGCGAGCACGTGCGCGGTGGTGGCCCCGTAAGTGGGCTGTTCGGGTCACACCCGCGGTCACGCGCTTGCGCGCGCCGCCACCGGGCGGGTGGGGCTGCCCTTC
>JAPKDO010000417.1 GCA_028822535.1 Acidimicrobiales bacterium | reverse complement strand
CCCGTGTGCGTGATCCCGATGGGACGCGTCGACGATGCGATCGCCGTCGCCCGAACGCCAGGCGTGATCTTCACGACCTTCGGCGACATGATGCGCGTGCCCGGCGGCGACGGCAACCTGCTCGAGGCCAAGGCCCGGGGTGCCGACGTCCGTTTCGTCTACTCCCCCCTGGACGCTCTCGCGCTGGCCGAGGAGAACCCCGACCGACAGGTCGTCTTCTTCGCCGTCGGGTTCGAGACCACGGCGCCGTCCACGGCGCTCACACTCCTACGAGCCCGCGACCGCGACATCACCAACTTCTCCGTCTTCTGCAACCACGTCACCATCGTGCCGCCGCTGCGGGCGATCCTCACCTCTCCTGATCTGTTGCTCGACGGGTTCATCGGGCCAGGGCATGTGTCGACTGTCGTCGGCAACCGGCCCTACCGGTTCATCCCGGCCGAGTTCGGCAAGCCGATCGTCACCGCCGGCTTCGAGCCGCTCGACCTGCTGCAGTCGGTGACGATGCTGCTCACCCAGATCCGGGAGGGTCGCTGCGAGGTCGAGAACCAGTACTCGCGTGTGGTTCGTGACGAGGGGAATCCCCGGGCACTCGAGGTGCTCGCAGAGGTCTTCGATCTGCGGCCGCACTTCGAGTGGCGGGGCCTCGGCTTCATCGCACACAGTGCTCTGAAGCTGTCCGAGGCCTTTGCCGACTGGGATGCCGAGCTTCGCTTCGACGTGCCCGGTGTGCGTGTCGCCGACCCCAAGTCGTGCCAGTGCGGCGAGGTCCTCAAGGGCGTGATCAAGCCGTGGGAGTGCAAGGTCTTCGGCACAGCGTGCACCCCCGAGACCCCGATCGGGACGTGCATGGTCTCCTCCGAAGGCGCCTGCGCGGCGTACTACAACTTCGGCCGGATGCACCGCGAGGCGGCGGTGACGCTGGGCGCCAAGCCCTGAGCCATGCTTCCGGTCAGCAGATGCGCGGAAGCGGGTCTCCCACCAACATGTCGACGATTCGCGTGCTCCCGAACGCGGTGCGCAACACGACCACGCCCGCTGGATCGCTGACAATCTCGCCGATCCGAGTGGCGTCGACTCCCTCGGGCCGGGCCCGCATGGCGGCGAGCGCGGCCTCGGCCTGGTCGGCGGGCACGACCGCGATCACCTTCCCCTCGTTCGCCACGTAGAGCGGATCGATCCCCAACAGGTCGCAGGCACCCTCGACCGCCGGCTTCACGGGAAGGCTGGTCTCGTCGAGCACCAGCCCGAGTCCGCAATCACCCACGAGTTCGTTGCAGACCGTTGCCACGCCCCCCCGCGTCGGGTCGCGCATCCATCGGGTACCGGGCGCATCTCGCAGGACGTCGGCGACGAGGCCGGCGACCGAAGCCGTGTCGGAGACGATCTCCGCCCGCAAGGCGAGATCACCGCGCGCGAGCATCACTGCCATTCCGTGGTCGGCGATCGATCCCGACACGAGCACGGCGTCACCGGGCTCGACCGCACGGGCATCCAGCGACCGACCCTCGGGGACCTCGCCCACGCCTGCGGTGGTGATGAACAGCCCGTCGGCTGCACCCCGGTCCACGACCTTGGTGTCACCGGTGACGATCTCCACCCCGGCTTCGCTTGCCGCTTCGGCCATGTCCGCGACGATCTCTCGTAGCACCTCGACGTCGAGTCCTTCCTCGAGCACGAAGGAGACCGACAACCACCGAGGGATCGCTCCGATCACCGCAAGATCGTTCACCGTGCCGTGGACGGCGAGGTGACCGATCGAGCCACCCGGGAATCGTGCCGGCTTCACGACGAACGCATCGGTGGTGAACGCAAGGTGGTGACCAGGGCTCGGGTGCAGACGTGCCGCGTCCGTCTGCGGTCCTCGATTTCCCGCGTTCGCGAACGCCTCGAGAAAGACGGCGTCGATGAGTGCCGCAGACGCCTTACCCCCCGCACCATGCGCGAGGGTGATGACGTCGTCCGCGAAGCGTGGACGGCGCCGGCGGAACCTCTCGATGCGTTCGAGGACCTCGGCTTCTCGATCCGTCGTGTTCGGGCTCGACTCGTTCACCGATGCTCCGTGTGGCCGACGACGAGGCGCCACAGCTCGAAGCCCACCGCCGCCTGGGTCTCCTGGATCCGGTGAACGCTGTCCGCGTCCACGACCAGGAGGACATCGAGGTCGGCATCGGCCATGGCCCCGCCGCCGTTGCCGGCGATCCCGATGGACAACATCTCCCCGCGACGAGCTTCTCTGAACGCCTCGAGAAGGTTCCGGGAGTCGCCGCTGGTCGAGATGCCGAGGGCCACGTCTCCGGCCCGTCCGAGCGCGATGATCTGTCGGGAGAACACGCGGTCGAAGCCGACGTCATTTCCGACCGCAGTCAGCACTGCGGCGTCGTCGAGGAGAGTTCGAGCCGGAATCCCAATCCCCTGCGGCGGATGAGCGAACAACGACGCCAAGCTGGCTGCGTCGGTCGAGCTGCCGCCGTTGCCGAAACACAACAACGGAAGCGGCTACTGAAGTCGCTACCACTGCTCGAAGAGCTACTGCCAGTCTCGCCGAGCACCGTGCCCGCAACGCAAGCCAGGAGGCTTATGACCGCGAAATGAATGACATTGAAGCCGCAGCAATTGCTGCCCACCACAGAGTACAGGAAGACACCGCCATCACCGACCTAGCCACCAAGCAAGCAACGCAGGACAACAACGGGCCTGAAAACATACCTCTCTTCTC
>JAPKDO010000416.1 GCA_028822535.1 Acidimicrobiales bacterium | reverse complement strand
ACAGCGAGATCGTGACCGTGATCGAGGGCGACGGTTCCTCGGCAGGGGTGACCCGGCACCTCACCGAATGGCTGGCCGAGCATCGGCCCGACGTCGAAGCCGAGATCCATCACGGCGGTCAACCGCTGTATCCGTACCTGTTCGGGGTCGAATGATCGGCAACGGTTGCCGTACCCCGTGACTCCGGTCACGTAGTGCATGAAATTTCGAGCATCGGGTAGAGGATGTCCCATGACACTCACCGACTCGATCGACACCCAGATGCGCGAGTTCGCCCGCGTCTACGACGTGAACACCGTGAAGCTCGCCGAGCGCACGCCGCCGCCGGTCGACGCGCTGGTGCTGCGGATCGGTGCCGTCAACGCCGAGTTGATCCGACAGGCGAGCCTGCTGACGGTCACGACCATCGACGCCGGCAAGGGCCTCGCCCAGGTCGCATGGCGTGGTGCCGAGGATCTCTTCGAGACCACCAACAAGGCAGCCGACTCGTCGACCGAGCGGGTCCGCGACACCGGCCGCCAGGTCCTCGGTGACGTCCGCCAGGCGAAGACCACGATCTCGAACCGAGTGAACGACGCCGCCGAAGGGCTGGGTCGCACCTTGAAGGTCGTGACCAACCGCGCCGACGAGGTCGGCGAATCGGTCGCCGACGCCGCAGAGGACGCCTCCGACAAGATCGTGAAGGCAGCCGACGCAGGGATCGCCGAGACCGCGAAGACCGGTGCACGCCGCCCGGCCGGCGCCTACGCCAACTGGTCGAAGGACGAGCTCTACGAACGTGCCCAGGAGCTCGACATCGACGGCCGGTCCAACATGTCGAAGAAGGAGCTGATCACCGCGCTGCGCAGCGCGTGACCGCTCGATCGCCCGGCAACGGGTGACCCCACCGAAACCGCACCCCTCCGACGGTCCGCCCGGACTGTCGGAGGGGTGCGTCAGTATTGGGCCATGGCCCGCACGCTCGCTGCTCTGACCGAGATCCCGCTCTCGCGACTGTCGGGCGTCGGTCCGGCGAAGCAGAAAGCGCTCGCCAGCTTTGGCCTCGAGACGGTGTTCGACCTGCTCACGCACTATCCGCGTCGCTACATCGACCGCACGAAGGAAGCCCAGATCCGGGATCTCGACCTGGGGGAGACGGCGTCGGTACTCGCCCGGGTGTCCGACATCTCGTCGCGTCGGGTCAAGGGTGGCCGGGTGATGGTCACGGGCACGGTGCGGGACGACTCCGGTTCGATGCGCGTCAGCTTCTTCAACCAGGCGTGGCGCGAGAAGCAGTTGTCCCCGGGGACCGAAGCAGTGTTCTTCGGCAAACTCGAGGAGTTCCGTGGCCGCCGCCAGATGACGAACCCGATCGTCGACCTCATCGGGGATCGGACCGGCAAGGTCGTGCCCGTCTATCCGCAGTCCGAGAAGGTGCGGCTGACGTCGTGGGATGTCGGTCGTTGGGTCGAGGAGTCGTTGCGTCGGGCCGGGGACTTCGCGGATCCCGTCCCGGACTTCCTGCTCGACCGCCACGACCTGGTCGACCGCACCAACGCCTTCCGTGGCATCCACGTCCCCGAGACGTGGGGCGAGTTCGGCGTCGCCCGCAAGCGGCTCGTGTTCGACGAGTTGCTGCGGGTCCAGTTGGCGCTCGTGTTACGGAAACGCAAGATCGAAGCGACGACCTCCGGGATCGCGCACGAGGCGTCCGGATGGCTCGTGCGCCGGTTCCTCGACGGATTGCCGTTCGACCTGACCGGCGGCCAGGTCGATGCGCTGGCGGAGATCACCGGCGACCTGCGACACCCGTCCCCGATGCATCGACTGCTGCAGGGAGACGTCGGCGCCGGCAAGACGGTCGTCGCCGTGGCCGCCCTGCTCACCGCAGTCGAAGGAGCGCATCAGGGAGCGCTCATGGCGCCGACCGAGGTGCTGGCCGAACAGCACGCGGCCAGCGTGCAGGCGATGCTCGATGGATTCACCGTGGGCGAGGAGGGTGCACTCTTCGACCGCCCGCTGCGCGTCGAGTTGCTGACGAACCGGGTGCCGGCGAAACGGCGACGACAGGTGACCGAAGATCTCGCCGCGGGGCTGGTCGACATCGTGATCGGCACGCACGCACTGTTGTCCGACGACGTCGTCTTCCACGGCCTCGGTGTCGTCGTCATCGACGAACAGCACCGGTTCGGTGTCGAGCAGCGAGCCGCGCTGCGTGACAAGGCCGGTGGAGTCGTGCCGGACGTCCTCGTCATGACGGCCACCCCGATCCCGCGCACGGCGGCGATGACCGTCTACGGCGACCTCGACGTGTCCCGGATGCACCAGAAGCCGGGCGGCCGGCAGGAGATCGAGACGATCTGGCCGCGCACCGAGGTCGCGCAGGCGGCGATGTGGGATCGCATCCGGGCCGAGCTGCACGAAGGGCGCCAGGCCTACGTGGTGTGCCCGCTGGTGGAGGAGTCCGAGAAGCTCGAGGTGTCGTCGGCGACCGAGACCTACGAGTTGCTCCAGTCCACCGAGCTCGACGGCTTCGCGGTCGGCTTGCTGCACGGCCGCGTCAAGGGCGACGAGAAGGAGGCGACGATGGATGCGTTCCGACGTGGCGACCTCGACGCGCTCGTCGCCACGACGGTCATCGAGGTCGGCGTCGACGTCCCCAACGCGACCGTCACGGTCATCCTCGATGCCGACCGGTTCGGTAGCGCGCAGCTTCACCAGCTGCGAGGTCGCGTCGGCCGAGG